>CAYRFN010000022.1:0-35865 GCA_964423495.1 uncultured Desulfobacteraceae bacterium | reverse complement strand
GCCAAGAGGTGGTGCGGCGGGTTCGGGCAAAGGCTTGGTAATATCCTTCAGCTTGGGTCTGGGCGTGAAAAGATCGCCGCCGGGGACATCCACATTCCCGGTCACGGCCCTCATGATGGCCACTAGGCGCATGGTGTTGATGCCGAAACTGTGGTGCTCCAAGCCATTACCCATGGATATGCAGGCCGGTTTCGTGTTGGCGTATGAACGTGCAACATGACGAACTAGATCGGACGGCACACCGCTCATGGCCTCTCCATTCTCAGGGGAAAATCGATCTTCTTGAACCGTCTCAGAGAACTGTGAAAATCCATCAACCCAGTTCTCCGTAAAAATTCTGTCCCATAGCCCTTCACGAAAAATAACATGAAGCATGTTCAAGGCCAAGGTGTCATCCAGGCCCGGTTTGACGGGCAAATGATAATCTGCTTTGGAGCCCACTTCGGTCTTTCGAGGATCGATGACCACGATCTGTCCGCCCCTTTTCTTGAGGCGACTTATCTCTCTGGGTGGGGCAGGCTCATGAGAGATGAGCGGGTTTGAACCCCAGATGATGAGGAAATCGGTATTTGCAAGGTCCGGCTTTGTCATAGCGCCGAGAGTAAGGGTATCTGCTATGGTACGGGACGCATTACATAGAGACCCGACTCCCATAAAGTTGGGGGTCCCAAACACACTGGCAAAGCGTTTCATATAAGCCTTTATTTCCTGATGGCCCGTTCCCTCTCCGTGATAAATAGCCACACTCTCAGGACCGTATTGCCCTTTCAGCCGCAGAAGTTCTGCGGCGGCAAAGGCAAGGGCGTCTTCCCATTCCACTGGGACCATTTCCCCCTTCTTTCGGATCAATGGGGAGGAGAGCCTCTGGGGAGAGTTGAAGAAATCAAGGGCCGCTCTCCCTTTGGCACAGAGCCATCCCTGGTTGTAGGGGTGCTGCTTAGAGCCCTTTACCCTTATGGGGCGCCCATCTTCGACGGTCACCTCAAGACCACAACCCTGTTCACACATCCTGCATGTGGTGATTATAGTCTGCCTATTTTTCATCTTATTTCGCTTTTCTCCAGTACCATTTCAGAGATGACATTCCGCATCCGTATCATATTTTTCCAGGTATCCGCTTGAATCTTTTCTCTTTCGTATCCTCGGCATCCAGGTAAGCCTCTAGAGAAATGTTGTCGTTTTCAGCAATACAACGAATCTCAATGACCTCTTCAACAATCAACCCTAACTGGGAGGCGATTTCTTTGTCGGTTAGTCCCCGGTGAGCTTTGCCTGGTTCAAATCGCTGTTTGGCGTTTGTCAACTTCCAAACTTCATCTTTATAACGATTATACAAATTCATGGAAACAAATCTTGGCATAGGAGTTCTCCTTTGGTTACCGCAATTTTCTAAGCCGTTTTAGGATCACAGGGCATCTCTTTAAGCAATTGAAGCACTGGGCCGAAAGCTCGCTGGAGTAAGCCACACTTTGGACGGTACGGGTGAAATGGCTTCCAAAGAGGATCGCCTTACGTCTTTCAGCATCCGGCTCATTGACTGCTTCTAAAAGTAACTTTTGAAATACATCCATGGCCGTAGTCTGAGCCCTGGGGTAACAGCAATCTTGACGGTATTCCATCCAGTGGATTTTTCCCTCTCTTATTTTCCCTGAAAGACAATCCGGACATGACGAGAGACATGGCGTGGTCTGTTTTTTCTCCCAAAGCTGGACGCAAGAGTCTTGTGGGCAAACAGGTTTGTCGAGAGGGCCGTCTTCCGGTAAAGGCATAGTAGTGATGACCGCGTTAAAGTAAAGCAAGCCATAACGAGGGTTTAACAGAATCCCAGCAGCCATGGAGCGGCTTCCCAATCCTGCCATTTCTGCGCAGAGTTTCAAGCTGACATAGGGATAATGGCCTGTCCGGTTCCCGGAAGGTATGGGTATTGCATAATATCCGAAATGATCTTCAAGATAATATGCCAAGCGGCGGGCGGCAGATACCAGTTGACTTCGATTATAGCCTATGCTTCCCAATACCCTGTTGCTGCCTGATCTCCAGGCACCCGCTGTGGGTTCATTTCCACCAAGCACCACGACGCTCTGGGCACCTTTAAGCAGGTCATCTGGTCTGTGTCCGGGTGGGGCAAAACGGTTTATAGCCTCGACCGATCCGATACCGACAGCCTTGGCCCCCATGGACAAGACTGTCTTTTTTATTTCCGTTGTGGCATCCAATTAAATTCCCCTTTATTTGACACTTCTATTTCCGAAAAAGTTAGCCAAAATAGGCTGATACAATTCCACACCAAGAAATTTATAGTAAGGATAGCATTTTAAAAAAAGCAGAAAGGTGATGTTCTTTTTCATGTCTTTGCTTTCTTCATCAAGGGTATCAAAATTCCCCTCCCTTTGATATAATCAAATCAGCCCTATCTACCAATTCCCTCACTTTCTTAGAACATCTCTTAAGAATTGTTCCGGGCAAAGGACCGTCAATACCATTTTCAACAACAGATACTATCTTATCTATTCCAACGAACTGTGCCTCTCTAAATGTTGAATCATTGAGAGTGGAGAGGCTTCTAACAACAAAGACCACCTTAACATTGTGTCGTTTCTTAATTGTTTCGATTAATAGTTTATCAAGCACGAGCTCTCCTGCGTTATCCCCAAAATATAATAAAAGTTTGCTGGCCGTGAGCTGTTCCTCAAATCTCTCATAGTTTTCTTTTGAAATTGAAAACTTGAGCCTTTCTCTTGTTGATTTTTCAATATCTATAGTGTTTTTGGGCATCATGAAATCAATGGAATTTCCAACTATAGCAAGCTTAACAGCGTCATGCAGAAGCTCCGAAGCTTCATCAACCAAGATCCACAGAGAAGGGTAAAGTTCCATAATCTTACTGTTTTGTTGTAATTTTTCCGAATAAAAGGATAATCACGGTTTTCCTCCTTAAGAAATTTAGAGATTTCGGAATTCAGGAATTTAAGATAAATCCCTTAATCACTAGATTCTTAAATAGAAATCTTTCACATCTTGAAGATACGGGTCATAAGTTCTGCTATGTATTCGGATTCACTCTCTTTCTTTTTGACGTACTTGGCCGGCCTAGTCTGGACCCAGAAAAGATTCTCCGGGAAGGGGAGGTCCCTATCCAAGACCCATTCCATGTCTTGAGGTGTGTCGAAATGGGCTTCTATCTCTTTGGCTATGCGCACAATCTCCTCCAGCTCGATTCTCTCAAGGCAGGGCTTTTCCTGCATATGAACGGGTACGGGGGCAGTGCCGGTTCCAGAGGCTTTATAGACAACCATTTCGATCTTTTTACTTATAGTGCTTTCAATCTCGCCGGTCTCCTTATCTACTACAAAGCTATCCGGCGTGATTTCCCCACTCACGACGCTTTCCCCTAATCCCCAGTTGGCCTCCACGACCACCTTGGAGAGGTCTCCCGTTGTAGGTTGAACCGTAAGGGTAACCCCTGCACATTTTGCATTCACCATTTTTAAAACCGCTACGCCTATGGGGACTTTTTCCATCTCCATATCCTTTTCTAGCCGAAAGGCGATGGCTCTGGTCGTAAAGGCGCTCCCCCAAACCTGGATGACTTTGCGTAAGAGGTCCCTCTTCCCGCGGACATTGAGGTAGGTTTCCATCTGCCCGGGCATGCTAATAGCTCCGCTCGAACGAGTCGCGACCTCCACGTCTTCAATCCCAACATCTTCACAGAGCTTTTCATAATGATACAAGAGTTTCTCTTCTATGGGTTGAGGCATTTTTTTGGATTGGATAAGGTCCCGGATAAATCGACTGGCCTCGACTTGTTTCTCCACATTCTTCAATTCATCTCTTTTTCCCCGAATATATTTTCGTATCTCTTCCCCGGCACCTGTCTCCTCCATGAAACACTCGTAGCCACCCACGGATATGGCAAAGCCCGGCGGGACCCTCATGCCAAGATGGATCATTTCACCTAAGTTCGCACACTTTTTTCCCACCATGTCGTTGTGTTCGCTGCTAAGTTCCGCGAGCCGATAGACCCATTTCACACCCATGGCAATTCTTTCCTTTCATGATTGAGGGGAGGGACATCAATACACCGTTAGAGAAGCCCTCCGCCTCTTGTGCCCGTCACTTATTCAGTATGTATACAGTTCCCAGGTTGGCATCTATCTTGATCTTCTGGTCAGACTTAATCTTTGTGGTACCCTCAAAGACGTTCATGACCACGGGGATCCCGTATTCCCTCCCCACAATGGCGGCATGGGATAGGCTGGCTCCCCGATCCACCACCACTCCTTTGATCATAGAAAAGATAGGCGTCCAACTGGGAGATGTGCTTGCGGCCACCAGGATATCTCCCACTTGCACAAGATGGAGTTCATCCTCGTTCATGATCACCCGGGCCGGCCCCTCGGCCACACCAGGCGAGCCGCAGGTGCCATAGAGATCAGCCTTTAGTTCAGGACGTACCTGTGGCATGGATCCCACTACGACCTTGAGGGCGATGGGGTCATTGGACTGGACCAAGACCCCCATTGCCTGATCCAGGTCGAATCCTTCCTTCAAGAAGGCAGGAGGATTGGGGGTCTTCTGCCATTCTTCCCACTCAGCCTTTCTCCGGTCCACAATGTAACGCAGATCGAACTGATCGGGGTTGATACCGGCTCGCCTGACCTCATCGGGGATGAGGAAAAAGATGTCCTCATGGTGGTCTAACGCCCCCAATTTGACAAAGCGCCTGCCCAGGCCAAGGGCGCTTAGCCGCATTATGGCATGGGTGTAAAGGTCCAAATAGTGGTCATGCTCCTCGCTGAATATGCCGCTCTTTTGGGCCAATCGCATGAGTTGTTCAAACCATCCCCTCTGTTCCTGGGGAACCTTGCTGAGCACCTCCTTTTCTGCGGCTTCCCTTTCTTCGGCAATCTTATCGCGTTCTTTGTCAAGGTTGAATTCCCCTGTCTGCTGGAGAAATTGCTTGACGTTGCCCAAAGGCGGGGTGGGGTCTTCCACCCATGTGGGCAGGTTGATCTCTGACATACGCTGCATACGCCATCCATCCTCATTCATAAAGGCCATGAAATCCTTCATGAAGGCTTTTCCCTTCTCTGAAGATTCCAGCTTGCTTTTTATTTCAATGGGCTCACTATTCAGAAAGAGGTCAGCCAATCCCTCTTCCTGGGCACGTTTCGAAAATTCCCACAGCCTACGATCCACCTGAAAGACCTTGTTGTCAAAGCCGGACACCATTTTGTGGAACACCGGGGACGTGTCGTCAACACCGGCCAATTCCCGGCACATATTTTCAAAAAGGATATAGGCCGTGTAGGTGGCGTACATCATGTACATATGGATTTCCCACATGCGACGGCAGGTATTGATGGTCTCTTCAAAGTTATCCAGAAGCTCTATGTTGCTGGCATTATTATGATCCAGGGCCTTGATTTTTTCATAGCGGCCGAAAATTTCATCTATAAACCCCTTCCAAAGGCCATCATAGTCCTCAATAAAGGGAAGGATTGCCTTGCGGAACTGGGCCTCTCTTCTCTGTTTCTCCTCCTCACTCTTGACTAAGAGGAGAGTGAGATAGCCTCCCCCGTTTATAAAACGCCAGTCCCAACCTTTGACCGTTGGGAGGCTTAGTTTTTCGGCGCCGTACTGCATGCCATGACTAACGAAGTTTATCCAGAACCAACCGAACATGGGTGTCCAGGGCGGCACAGAATGGGTGGCATCTAGGAACCAGGCAGGTGATTGTTCAAAATCCCTTTCAGGATCAAATTCAAACCCAGGCACTACATCATAGACTTTCATTTTTTTCCTCCTCTTAAAGATTGTTGTTAATGATGAAGGGGTTTCCATTGACAGGTTGCCCGACCTATGCCCATTGGACTTGCGCTAGAATCGTCTCTTTCAAAAGGTCTTCTGGCTTGGATAACTGCACCAGAGGAGAATTAGTCACCCCGTGGGATGGGTCTCTGTGACCTTGTGAGGGCCCTAAGGACGTGAATAGCTGCGCAAAGAAATTTTCTACTTCTCACGATTGGAGGTCCCTCAAATCCAACAGGAGCAAAAAGAGGACGAATAGTGGGGGTAGCTGTACTTTTGCAGCCAATGATTATAGAATTCATTGCATTGTTAAGCCTAAATTAGTCAAGGATCTATGAACTTTCTTTAGGATCTTCACCTCCTTTCCTTTTCCATTGCAAAACGTTTGCAACATCATTTATCTCTTCTTCGATGCCCAAATCTTTCAGTTTTTCAATAGTCGGAATCCCTTCTTTAGTGTATCCCAGTGCTTCGTAATACTCATCCAGAAGGTTATCGAGATCTTTGATAAATTGGCCGGTGGCCGGTCCGGCATTTTTTAACGGTTCTGAAGTCATGCGTTTTGGGAGCGAATCATCTTTCCTGCTGAATCCTTCTCTCACATTGAAACACCTTTCAATGCAGACGACTCTTTCTCCAATTTTTAACAAGTTATCTGTACAGTCAAATTCTTCAATCCCTGTTGCGGCCGTGAGAAGTTCGGAGTACATCTGGAGATCCAACCCCGTATTTCCGAATGTACAGGCTATTAGAGAGTCCTCCAGTGCCTGTTCTTTTTGGATTTGGGCGATTGATGCCCCCTTTCCCTCCTCTGTAAATGGGTTTACCGTCCCACTGAGTTCTTCCCTGGGCCGGCCATACATATGGCTTCCGCCTATATTTGAGGTGGCCATACTTAAGGCATATCCCTTAACCCCTCTGGGATCATAACCCGGAAGCTCCAGCCCTTTTATGTGCATGGCATAAGAGTTAGTCTCACCACCCATGTGCTCAACCGCTCTCTTCACCCCTTGTCCTAACAGATAGCCGAATCCTTCTCTCTTTCCGATCTTTTGAATCAAAGAAAAAATAGATGCTTTGTTTCCCCAGCTAAGGTCAAGGCCATCCGTATCAGAGGTTGAAATGATCCCCTTTTCAAATAATTCAAAGGCAAAAGCTATACAGACGCCAGTGCTTATGGTGTCCAATCCATAATAGTCGCAAAGGGCATTGGCATTGATAACGAACTGCTTGTCTGTAAGGCCGAGTAACGGACCAAATGCAAAGATCGACTCGTATTCCGGTCCATCGATTTTCGATCCATGAAGTGGCCCATTTGTAACATCACGCATCCCTCCGCATCTGGTCATACATTGATAGCAACCGGCCTTTGCTTTTTTCAATTCATAAAATTCATCTCCAGAGATCTTGTCAATGGTTTGGGTGCTTCCCTCCTGAAAATTTCTGACCGGTAAAATGCCCAATCCGTCTACAACAGTGGTAATGTATGGAGTTCCCTGGGTGGTCATGTTTTTTCTGCGGGGATGCTCCTTCAAGATGTTGATCTGCTTCTTAACCAAATTCTTAAATCTGACTTCCTCAAAGGGGAAAGGCTTCCGGATAGGCACACTGATGGAAATGGCTTTTAAGTTCTTGGATCCCATGACCGTTCCCATCCCACCCCGCGAGGCGGTACGTTCTCCTGAGTGGATGACGGCATACCGGACGAGCTTCTCCCCGGCCGGTCCTATACATGCTGATTCTGTGTGAGGGCCATGTTTTTCTTTCAGTTTAATTTGCACCCGTCGATAATCAAGACCCAAAAGGTCTTGCGCCCCTTGGAAATGAACGGTGTCTTTATCTATATGAACATAAGAAGGCATCTGTACTTTTCCCTGGATGATTATTAAATCATATCCGGCATGCTTCATCCATACTCCGAAATTTCCGCCCGTAATGGAGCGGAAGATGCTGCCCGTCAAAGGGCTCTTGGACATGACGCACCATTTTGAAAAGCCCTGGATCCCGGTGCCTCCCAGGACGCCAATTGACATAATGATTTTATTTTCAGGACCAAGGGGATCTGCCTTTGGTTTCAGTTCATCATAGAGGTATTTGGCACTTAGACCTCGAGCAGAGATAAATCTCCCGTAACACAGATCAGGAATATGCTCTACTCTGTATGTTGAATTACTTAAATCAATTCTGAGAAGTTTTCCGGCAAACGTTGTCATTTTTTTATTAAAATTTTTTTTTAAGAAGGCCTGTTTCATCGATGCTTGGCATGTATTTCTTAAGAACGAATTTTTTGAATTCATCTTCATGCCCCGGAAGAATATCGCAATACTGAATGAATTTTACTGTCATAATAAAATCACTTCGCGATTTTATAGATAATTTATAACTATTCAGCAATGAAAGCATATCAAGCGTCCTAAGGGTCTGCACTCTGTGGAAGTGCCTTTCCAAGCGCGATGTCGTGGCTAAAAGCCACTCCCACAGAGCTTAAGGCGTTATGCCAAAAAATTGGTTTTGCCTCGAGCCTTGCGCCTTGTGCCTTAAGCCTTCTATTTAGTGCATAGCACGCCCCCCGTCCACCAGCAAGGTCTGGCCGGTAATAAAATCGCTTTCTGGCGAGGCCAAAAAGATAGCAGTTCCTGTCAGATCTTCGGGTTTTTCGAGGCGTTTGAGTGGTGTCTTAGAGGTATCATATTTGTCAACATCCGCGATCCCTCTGCTTGCCTCGGTATCGGTAAAACCGGGCGCAACGCAGTTAATGCAGATGCCATGAGGTCCCAGTTCTACTGCCAGGGCCCTTGTAAGCCCAATGATTCCCCCCTTGGAAGATACATAATGGGCAAAACCGTGAGAACCTGTAAAGAACACTTCGGAGGTCAGGTTTATTATCTTGCCGTAGTTTTGCCTTTTCATGTAGGGGAAAACAGCCCGGGTGGCGAGAAAGGCACCTTTAACATTCACCTTCATCACAAGGTCCCATTCGTCCAAGTCGATTTCAAAGAAAGGCTTCCGTTTAATGCCGCCATAGATGGCAGCATTGTTTATCAGGACATCTATCCTGCCAAACTTCTCAAACGCCGCCTTAGCCATGGCTAAGGTATCGGCTTCCTCGGCCACATCTCCCTGAAAAGAAACGGCCTCGCCACCAGACTCCCTGATCTGTTTGACGGTCTCTCTTAGGTCCTCCAGATCCTTATCTCTACCCACTATGTTCATTACCATGACCTTGGCACCTTCGCGAGCCAACTGGATTGCAAAGGCCCTGCCTAAACCCCTGGCGCCTCCAGTCACTATAGCCAACCTGTTTTTCAGACGCATTTATTCCCCCCTGTGGTTTGACAATTGAATATTTAAGATTTTAGGAAGCCTTTATTCTTCGATAATTGAGACTTTGTTAAGTAGCCAAGTAGTTTTAACGACGTTGATATGCACTATTTTCCACGAAAATTGGATAGCACTTTAAGTAAATATTGAATGTTTAGCGGAATTCCTCAAGCCCCGGTTCTCAATAATCAATTTTCAATCCTCAATTGAATACTCTCTCTCCTTCTCCTCCCATATCTTGGGCGGATTGAAATCCTCCGCATCGTTTTGCATTTTAAAAACTTCACATTTAAGGAGCTTTCCTTATATTCCCGGAAACGTCAGACTTTGGGGGTCCCTCCAGCTTTTAGGGGGGGTTGATACCCAGGGCTCATTAATATTGGGGCGACCGCAAGCCCAAGTCTTCGGCTATCACCTGGTAACAATTATAACTGGAGCCCCGTCCGATACCCCCGCCCCCAGGTACGCCTGAGGAACACATATAAAGATCCTTGATAAATGTCCGATAACCTCCAGGCATTCCTCTAAAACGTCCGCTCTGAGATCCGCCTGGGTTACCCTCACTCCAGCCCCCTTCTCTCATATCCAGGTGAGTATCCTGTATATCGATGGGAGTTGTAATACGCGATCCGATGAGATTGTCTTTGGTCATGTTGGGGGCGTATTTCTGCCATTGTGCGAACATGGATTCGATAAATTCATCATGCAATTGGCGCCACTCGCGCCTGGAGAAAATCCGGGCAGGACAGGTAAAATCCTCTACAAGCAGGCTATGTTTTCCTTCCGGTACTCGCGTTGGATCCCAAATGCTGTCAGGCGCCGTCAAACAGAAAAACTTGGAAGACATCCCCAACAGAAAAATTTCATGTATATATTTATCTTCTAAAAACGCCAGGTCCTTAGGCGCCCAATAGGTACGAGGCGTAGCATTGATATCAGGGTTAGACTTTGCCGCTTTATATTGGGGAAGTTCATGCACCGCTATGGTTCCCCAAAAAAGTTGTGCGCGATCAAAAAAATATGTATCCACCTTACGCCTTACTTCACGGCTCAGATACTCTTCACCAACCAGGCGAAGAAAAAGCTGAGGACTGGCATTATCAGACACCACCAATTGCTTGGCCTCAATCTCGGTGCCATCCAATAACTTGACGCCTTTGGCCTTACCATTTTCAATAATCACTTTATCCACTTCAGAATTGATAAAATATTCAATGCCCATTTTTTTACCTGCCGAGACAAGCGCATCCGTAATGGACTGCGTTGCCCCTTTGGCAATGGCTGAAGTCTCCCATCCGAGCACCAGGTAGAGCGTCGCAAAGGTATAAGCAAGACCCGGCACATCATCAGGATGAAGGCCGCACGAGGTGAGAAACCCTCTCAGCGTTAAAATCCTGAGCTCAGGGCTCTCGAAGAAATAGTACGCAATCTCCTTGGCTGTCATGAATTGCATGGATGGATCCAACCCGCTTTTGGGGTCGGACATCAGTTCTTCCAGGGGATCCGGGACACCCCAGGGGGTTGGCACGGAGAACCTATACCTGGCAAATGCCGGTCGGATTATTTCTTTGTATTTTTCTGTCCAATCAAGATATGCCTCTGCGTCAGCTTTAGAAAACTGGGTGATCTGCTCATAAGTCTTTTTGACGTTTTCTTCGCTAAACTTTGTTTCCCCTGTTTGTGGGTCTACGACCGGGAAACCGGCATAAGCCACAAAGGAGCTTTCATCATCAAAGATTATTGCTTCATTTGTATCAGGAAAGACATACTCCAGCCCCTCATCGTGAAGATTAAATTCCTTATAAGCAGGGTGGGCATAAAAACGCGTAAAATGGGCACAAAAGTTGCCTCGAAACCCTGGCGCCGGCCCGTCATCTTCGGATATGGCGCCTCCGCCAAGATGATCCAGCCGCTCAAAAACCCCCACTTTCATGCCGGCCTTGGCCAGGTAAGGAGCAATAATCGTCCCATGATGCCCTCCACCAATAATAACCGCATCATAAACTTTGTCTGCCATTAATTCTACCTCCTGTTTGCTTTTAAGATGATTGAAAACTTCTCTTAATGGACTTCTAAAAACATCATCGGAGCGCCTTGAAAACAGCCGTCAATTGATCGGCTTTTTCTTCAGGTGTCGCACCATCTAAAAACTCACAATCCCTTCTCATATCCGGCGGTGATGAAAGCTCAACGATCCCCATTTTCTGTAGCTTTTCAGGGGCCGAGACAAAATCATCGCTGTTCCATGAGGGAATGGGAACAGGCCGCCTGAGCATCCCCAACATCTTGCTCCTCGAAATATACCGTAACTCGCCAACCTCATTGCTCACCGTTACCAGCGCAGGCATCTTGGCCCTTACCTGTTCATATCCACCGGGAATGTTCTTTTTGACCAGCACATTCCCGTTTTCGATCCGGATCACGCGGGCAAGACTGATGCATGGAAGCGCTAAGATCTCACCCAAAATCAGGCCGACTTGACCGGAGTCCCAGTCCCCGGCCTGCCTCCCGGTCAAAACCAGATCATATTCGCCGATTTTCCTTATGGCGTCCGCCAGGACACTGGCAATGGAATGGCTGTCAAGCTTTTCGAACGTGTCATCTTGCAAAAGGATCAATTCATCAGCACCGGCTGCCAGGCTTTTTCTCAATACCGTGTCCGAGACCTTCTGCCCCAAGCTCAAGACCGTGATTTTCGCGCCGATCTGTTCCTTTATTCGAAGGGCCGCCTCCAAGGCATTTTCATCAAATGGGCTTATCACCTGCGGAGCATCAACGATAACCTCCTTATTTTCAGCATCAACACTAACATCTGAGAAAGGAGCTTCAGGATCGGGAATCTGTTTGGCGCAAACTATTATTTCTATCTCTTTCATGACAGTTCCTCCAATTTCTTTCCAAGAGCGGGTATGATCTTTTTATAATCCTCAACAACTCCATAATCAGCCACCTTAAATATGTTACAGCTTGGATCAGTATTTATGGCGATGATCTTTTTGGAGTGAACCATGCCGACCAGATGCTGAATTGCCCCCGATATGCCAACCGCAATATATACATCCGGAGAAATGATTGTGCCGGTCAGTCCCACCTGATGGTCAGAAGATATCCAGCCCTTATCCACTGCAACCCTGCTGCACCCTATCATCACACTGCCAAATGATTTGCTTAAAGCTTTCGATAGCCCCTCGAGTATCTCAAACCCATCTTCTTCGCCCAACCCTGCTCCACCAGCAACCACTACGTCCGCTTTGTCCAGCGCAACAACCTCCTCTTTTACGATCTCGATGGATTCCACCTTAATCATGGATTCATCTATTTCCGGAACGATACTCACGATCTCGCCTTTACCATTAACTGGCTCGGCAGGTGTGAAAATTTTTCCCCTCACAGTCGCCAGTTGCGGTTCGCCAGGGCACTTAAACACCGAAATCGCATTGCCCCCGGAAACCGGTTTTGTCCGTAGCAGAAGTCCGTCTTCAGGGTCGATTCTCAGGTCTGTGCAATCTGTGGTAAGCAGGGTATTCAACCGACAGGCCAATCTCGGGCCTAACTCCATACCTATGAAAGAGTGGCTCATGAGGAAGATTTTTGGGTTGATCTGCCTGCACACCTGTTCTAATGATTCAACCCACAGATCGGCCTTAAAGCCCCTTAATAAGGGGTGTTCCAATTTATAAGCCTTATCCGGTCCATAGGAGATAACCTGCTCGGCTACCTCGGAAAGCGCGTCCCCGATTAACACGACAGAAAGCCCCACACCGAGATCGCTGCCAAGCTTCTTTCCTGCTCCCAGCAATTCAATGGTTTTTATATCTAATGATTCCTCTCTCACCTCTCCCAATATCAGCACATCATTCATCCTGATCCTCCTTACAATAGACCGCTTACGGCCTTATGATTTCTCTTACCTTCTTTGCATATCCAGCCTCTCAAATTATGGCCCCTTACAGAGCCTCCTCCATTTTTCCTCCCTACCCCTGGTCCAACCCTATGGTCATAGGGTAATTTGCCTCTTCCAATGCCTGCAAAACCAGCTCGTTTAGATCCATGACTCGGAGGGCCTCCTTCAGCCCTTCAGCCTTGCGGGCATCCTCTAGCATGATGAGACACAAAGGGCATGCGGTGATGAGGATCTGTGCCCCGGTTGCATTGGCCTCCCTGATCCGGACCTCGCTCATCTTGACCTCGCCGTCCAGATCCTGCCACATCCTTCCGCCACCTCCGCCGCAGCAGAGGCTGTCGGCCCGGTGGTGGGTCATCTCCACCAGCCTGAGCCCGGGGATCGAGCGAATAATCTCCCTTGGCTCATCAAAGATTCGATTGTGCCGGCCAAGGTAGCAGGGGTCATGGTAGGTGACAGTCGCCTCCACCTCCTTTTTGAATCGGAGCTTCCCATGCGCCATAAGTTCCCGCAAAACCAGGGTGTAATGGCGCGCCCTGAAAGACGCTTCAGGGTATTCATTTCGAAAGGTATGGAAGCAATGGGGCGAAGAAGTCGCCACATCGGTAATACCAAATTTGCCGAAAAGATCGAGACAACCCTCCATTTGCTCCTGAAACAGGCCCAATTCACCAACCCGCCTGGCAATGTCTCCGCAGCAGGGTTCTTTTTCGCCAAGTATGCCGAAATTTACTCCGGTAGCCTGGAGTATCCCCGAAAACGATCGGGCGATCTCCTGGGCCGTGGCATCAAAGGAAGTGGTGCATCCCACGAAGTAGCAGAGATCCGCTTTTGTGTCCTTTTTTGCCAGATCAACCAGATCCAGCCCCTTTGCCCAGGCCCCCCTCTGCCTCTTGGATGACTCCCAGGGATTGTCGTAGTTGAAAACCTTCTCAAGAGTCTGGCTCAGAAGCACGGGTACCTGAGTTCCCTCCTCCACGGCCAACACCCTTTTCTTTATTATGGACTCGAAGGTGTCGCCGTAGACAGGGCAGACCTCCAGGCAGGCCCGGCAGGTGGTGCAGTACCAGATCCTTTCATCTACTTTGCTTTCTTCACCCCTGCTCAGAAACCGGATATCCCCTAATGGGAAATGCTCCTGCCACAGTGCGTGGCGCATCACCTGGATAAAATCCAGAGGGGTAAAGGATTCACCAGCCCCTGCAGAGGGGCAAGCCTCCATGCACCGCCCACACCCCATGCAGGCATCAAAGAAGACAGAATCACCTAGATCAAATTCTCCTGCCCCTTCCTCTACTGCCAAGATGGCCGGTCTGGGAGACCCCTTGAAATAAATGCTCGCAGGCGCCCCTAAGATATGAAAAAGCTTGGTAAAGGGGATCACTGCAATAAAGGACAGGCTCAGGAGCGTGTGCCCCCACCAAAGATACGGATAAAGGGTCTCAGCCGTAGAAGTTGAAAACAGACCGCCCGTCCACCAACCCACAAAGGACCAGGCACCCCATAGGGGATGCTGGGAGGCCAACCGAAGGCCCTCCAACATAAAACCCGAAAGGGCAACCAGCAGGAGCCACGCCGGCACCAGGGCATCCTCCCACATCCTTTCAAGCCGAGGAATGCTCTGGATGTATCTACGAATGAGGGCCCATATGATCCCTGCCAAGAGCATGAGCCCTCCCATCTCCATGGCCAGGGAAAAGACCAGATAAGTAATGCCCACTAAGAACGGGAGGAGATAGTGGTGGATAACCAGCAAACAGGTTCCGATGAAAAGGGACAAAAAACCCCAAAACACGAAGAGATGCATAATACCCGCAGGTATGTCGCCCTGAAGCACGCGTCGTCCCAGGAAGGTGTCCAGGATCGTCCTTTTGAGTGCCTCCCTTGAAAAAGGAATTTCAAGAGATCTTGCGCTCTTTTTCCATACGCAGATGTGGGCGGCCACGCCTGCCAGAAAAAGCCCTGTGGCCAAGCCCGCCAACACGTAGAAGATCCAAACATCCTCGATCTGCCAGAACATGATACGATAGAGTGTCATGGAAGCTATCTCACCTTAGTATGCCGCTCAAAAGCAGTAAATGACCTCCGGCAAAGCCGGAGGCTTGTAATGTGAACCGCTCAAAGCGGTTAAAAAACCATGAGCCACCTAAAGGTGGCTACCGTTAAAACAAATTTTGTTGGTCAATCTTTCGATCCACTTCTTCCTGCTTTTTAATATACTTACGTATAGTATCTTCGTCTCGACCTACAGTTGATACATAAAATCCTCTGGCCCAGAAATTTTGCCCTACAAAGTTGCGTCTACAACCAGCATATGTCCTGGCAATATGAATAGCACTTTTACCTTTGATATAACCAACTACCTGCGATACAGTATGCTTAGGCGGAATTGATAACAACATGTGAACATGATCACCCACAAGATGGCCTTTTATTACTCTATGCAGTTCCAGACCTTTCGTTCTTCCAAATGATTCATTCCGGTGGGTTGAAGGATGTCACCATCACCTCTATGGAAGTTCTGCTAGGTAGGCCTGTGCCAGTCGAAGAAGTTAAGGGACATATTGTTTCTTATTTTCAGGACATCTTTAGCTTATCCATGGACGAGATTGCCAAGGATCTTTTTTTGGCCTGCTCGGTCAACACTTCCTTTTGATTGGGTTAGCTCATCGCCTTGTAGCAGATTGTAACAAAGAGCGGTAAATTCGGGTCTTGCGTATGAAGCCCATAATACCTTGCGGTATCAGTAACATCATGATGACCAGTAACGTACCCTGTATAATGAGGCTGATTCCAGCGTATCTGGCCAGCAAGAAGTGCAGGAGGACAACGATAACCGCGCCAATAATCGGTCCCCCTTCCGTGTTCATTCCCCCCAGGACGGTCGCGAGGATTAATGTCATTGTCCACTTTACACTGAAGGCGCTGTTCGGCTCTATATATTGTTGGTAAATGTAGAAGATGGTCCCGGCTATTCCAGTTACGAATGCGCCGATGATAAATGAATACAATTTTAGTTTGAACACGCCTATACCGGAACTAGCCGCGCATCTGTCATTATCCCTAATCGCTGCAAGCCCCAGGCCCAGCCTTGAACGCAAGATTATTCGCATACAAACACCTGATGCGATTGCGAGACCGAGAGCAAGCCAGTAAACCTCCGCCGTAGAAAACTCAGTTGCACCTTTTAACACATAGCCGGCACCCCCACCGCTTAACGTCCCTCCGATAGGTCTCCAAAGCAAAAACAAATACTTCAGCGCTTCAGGGACAACGAGTGTCCCGATAGCGAAATAGATACCTCTCAGCCTAAAGACAGGAATAGATATGAGCAAAGCAAATAATGCAGCTACAATAGCTCCAGTTATTACTCCTAGAAAAATAGGTAAACCTTGCCATGCGCATATTACTAAGGTGTAACCTGCCAGTCCAATAAACGCAGGCTGGCATAGGGATATCAGACCGGAGTAGCCACAAAGCAAGTTCCACATATTTGCCATAGCTAGGTATATAAAAAAGAGAAAGAGGTAAAGGAGCCAGGTACGAGGCGCCCCTGCTATCGGAAGCACCGCCAGTACGACTATGACCGCTGCCACCGGTATCAACCCTCCTCTCAATGGATGAATGATATCCCTCATGTTCCTCCTCACTTACCGCCCGAAAAAGCCTTGTGGCCTCACGGCTAATACTACCAGTATTATAATGTAAATAAAAAGATACTGACCGGTAGCAGCACCTGGCAGACCGAGCTCATTAAACACATGCCCACTAATCGTTTGAGCCAACCCTACTGTAATGCCGCCTATAAATGTCCCCAGCATACTGCCCAAACCTCCTATGATGATCACTCCAAAGGCGATGATAAGAAAAGATACTCCTGATGTTGGAGTAAAGGGAAAAGTCAATCCAAGAAACACGCCGGCTATAGCAGCGGTTGCCATTGCGATAGCGAACGCGAAGGCATATACTTGGTTTGTATTTATTCCCATCAGCTGAGCCGTTCTCCTGTCCTGGGACGCGCCATTAATCGCCTTGCCCAGATAGGTTCTCCTGAGAAATTCACGGAGGAAGAGCATCACGACTAAAGCGACAATAAAATTGAGCAGATATGCCAGTGGGATATTAATATTCAACATGTCGACACTAAAACTTTTAAGCGCGTAGGATGTGGTTAAACCCCTTGAATAGGGCGTCCATAGTCTCTGGCAAATATTTTGAATGATTAGCGAAATCCCAAAGGTAATTATCAATGGGGCTTCCATTGATATTTTAACAGCCCGGCTCATGAGGTATTTTTGAATAGTGAAACCGATTGCAAACAATAGGGGCAGACCGATGACTAAGCTTAGGATAGGGTCTATTCCAAAAAACGTAAGTCTATGTCCTAAGATTTCACCGGTCAGTGCAAAAAAACCAAAGTAGGTGCCTAATATGACCAGGTCTCCGTGAGCTACGTTTATCAGTCTCATGACTCCGAAAACCAGCGATAGTCCTAAGGCAATTAAGGCGTATAATCCCCCTAATAGAATGCCCATGACTATAGGATCAGACAA
Source organism: uncultured Desulfobacteraceae bacterium (assembly GCA_964423495.1). Lineage (GTDB taxonomy): Bacteria > Desulfobacterota > DSM-4660 > Desulfatiglandales > Desulfatiglandaceae > CAYRFN01. The sequence continues at coordinate 18,276 of CAYRFN010000022.1, read as the reverse complement.
GTCGGCTAAGGCCATCTATAAAATCTCCTGATCAGCTTCATATACCAAAGTATGCTTTTTTAACCTCTTCTTCCTCCCGAAGATCCGCTACATCCCCGCTCAAGACAACTCGCCCCGCTTCCATAATATAGGCTCTGTCAGCTTCTTCGAGGCTTCGCCTCACATTCTGCTCGACAAAAAGGATAGTGATGCCCCTCTCTCTGATTTTCCTTAAGGCTTTATACACTTCATTGAGGACTATAGGGGCAAGACCAAGAGATAATTCATCAAGAAGCATGAGCTTTGTGTCTGACATTAAGCCCCGCCCCAGGACTAACATCTGTTGCTCCCCCCCGCTTAGTGTTTTAGCCAGTTGATTCTTCCTCACTTTTAGTAAAGGGAAGAGTTCGTAAACCATTTCGAGGTTTTGCTCCTTCTTGGGCCTTGCATTACGATTGTATGAACCTAAGATGAGATTGTCCAACACGGACAGGTCGGGGAAAACACTTCTTCCTTCCGGAACCTGGGAAATACCGAGAGCAACTATCTTGAAAGGGTCAAGGGTGGTGATCTCCTTCCCCTCAAACACAATGCTGCCCTTGCCGGGATGAACAATCCCGGATATCGCATTGAGCAGGGTGGACTTACCAGACCCGTTTGCGCCAATAATAGCTACAATTTCTCCGGTCATAATCTCTAAGGATACATCCCACATAACTTGCAAACTGCCGTAAAATATATCTATGTTACGAACCTTCAATAGGGTTTCTTCAGGCATTTCCTTACTCTACTCTTTGCTCTTGATTCTAAAATAAACCATTCGATACCATTAACCGAAATAGGCTTCAAGCACCTTTTTATCTTCCATGACCTCTTTAGGTCTGCCTTCGGCGATTTTCATGCCTTTATCCATCACGACAATCCTATCAACCGCCTCCACCATTACTTTCATGACATGTTCGATTAATATAATCGTTATGCCCATTTCGCCTATTTTTTTCATGAGGTCTAATAACTCCGGGATTTCCGATTCAGTCAAGCCCGCAGCCACTTCATCGATCATCAGTAGCGTGGGACGGGTGGCCAGGACCCTGGCTAATTCGAGTCTTTTGAGAGTTATCACCACCAAATCTTCAGCAAGCATATCTTTCTTTTCTGAAAGCCCTACTTTATCAAGTATTTTGACCGCTTCACTCTCAGCGGTTTTTTTATCAAGACCCCTTCCAAATCTTGCCGCCACAACAATGTTTTGCAGAGCCGTTAATTTGACAAAGGGCTGCGGGATCTGATAAGTTCTTGCAATTCCAAGGTGGCAAATTTTATGCGGTGGGAGACCTGTGATGTCATTTCCTTTGAACTTTATTTCTCCAGAGTCAGGTTTGTACTCACCGGATAGGATATTTAATAATGTTGTCTTGCCGGCACCGTTCGGGCCCATTAAACCTATCACTTCACCGGCCTGCACATCAAAGCTTAGGTCTCTGACAGCAATCAATCCTCCGAAATGTTTACTGACTCTATCTACTGAAAGAATCGGCTCCATACCATCACCTTTGCCGGGGTTAAACCGGGCCGGAAATTTTCAGGCATCTATAACTTAATGGGAAATGGGAATACCGTCTTGCAGCACCATTATTCAGCCGGCGGGCAAAGGCCACAGCCCTTGATTTGTCTGCCTTCACCCATCGACTGAAAGCTGGCTTTAAACGCCAATCATGTTCCTAAGTATGCCCGTTTTTCACTGGCATCAACCAGGACACGACTGAACAATGGCCCTATCCCATTCCTTAGTCAATAACCACCTCTTTTAGGGGTGGTTATTGACATATTGAATCACTACTTTACCAGCATAGCAAAGCTTGGACCACCAGCTAAGCTGGTGGTTTAGGGTGTTAATTAAGGATAAGGAACAGGGTATATCGGCTTTTGCGTCGGTTTTAGCCAGTCGTGCTGGGAATAGATTATGGAGAGTTCCCATACATGACGTTCTTTGGTCTTCATCCACTGGCCAACAAAGAGTGGGACGCCACTAAAGTGTTCATCTTTAACAAACTTCACACGACCGGTTATTGTCTTCATATCGGTTTCGCTTATAGCCTTGTTAATAGCACTTCCATCAAGCGTACCTGCTTTTTCGATCGCATCAAGAATAACTTGAGTTGCAAAATAGCCACCTCCGATACCTGGGTTCAATGGTTGGCCTGTTGCCTTGGTCCATCTTTCATGGAGCGATTTTGCGGTTGTGCCACCGATTCCCGGGCAGAATTCAGGTGGATACGATGAATCCCACCAGACCTCGACTGCAACACCCCAGGGCAGATCGCCACCCCAGGATTTTACATCTGAATAGAAAAGAGGCGCTCTTCCAATCATAGCTAGCTTGGGTTTAAATCCCAATACGTGAGCTTGTCTCCACAGTGTCCCAAAATCAGGTGCAGGGCAATTCCCCCAGAGTACTTCAACATTATTTTTCTTCCATTCCTTTATTATAGGCGTAAAGTCCGTAAGTCCCATTGGAAACAGGCCTAATTTTTTTTCAATACCAATAACCTTACAACCCCATTCCTTTAGTGCTCCAGGGAATAGTCCGTACCAACCTACGCCGTCTGGGTCATCTGACGCAAAAACTCCTGCTATCTTGTTGGTCCGTTTGCCGAAATCATCCATCATGCCAAACCATGAATCCTTTATCGTATATCCAGGCTTGGCCCGAAAATCGCCTGGTGGATGTGGCATGACTATACGAAAACCCATAAGCCAGGAGTATTCCCATGGTGGCTTAACCTCCATCCGCATGAAATGCCATGGTTCAAAAGGACTACCTCCAATAACGTGTGGGACCTTATATTTGTCAGCAATGGTAGCTACGGGGCCATGTATCGTTACCGGTTCAGGAGGTGATATTAGGCCATGTACCTTATCGCGCGCACATAGATCTTCGGAAAGAGTCCCTGTCTTTATCGGGTCGCTCTCAACATCGCGGACTATGAGCTTGACGGGCAATTTTTTCCCGAACTCTTTTACGTACACTCCGCCTAGTTTATTCATATCATCGACAGCCGCCTGCATTCCAAACACACTGCCTTCACCGAAACCGGCAAACATGCCCGTCATTGGCGCAGGGGTGCCTAAACGGATTTCATCTTTAGCATTTGCTGCCTTATTGGAACCGCCAAAAATCAACACGCATACCAAAAATGTCATCAAAGAAGTTAAAATAATCTTCTTCATCATCACTCCCTCCTTTCATAAATATGCCAAGGTTTATCTGGATGCCTTTTCACATCGGAAGAATTATCACCCCCCTTCTGCCTGAATCACGGTTGCGTTTAGTATTTTTTTCCTTTCTCAGTCTAATTAGGAAAGTTTATCAATCTACCCCCTGTCAAGCAGGGGAGGATCTCTAGCACCTATTATCAAAGCCCGTTCTTTAAATCGTCCCAAAGCGCCACCCCATAATCAATATGCTTTTCTACTACCGATAACTTATGAGGTCAAGCCATTTCTTCTTATGCCGGACGTTCAGTCCCCACCCAATAAGGAGGTTCATTAATTTGATGGCTAAGAAGTCGTTTTTTAGTGTGGGAACATAGGGAAATGGTCCTTGTATGTCAAGGTTAAAATTGCCTCATGATGTTGTGGTCGAGCCGTTTGTCCTGAATGCGTGTGGCATATTTTGGGAGCGCCGGTGACACGAGGCAAGGGAAGGGGTTCCAATACGGCCTGTCCGGAGTAGTGATCATTTTGAAGACCTTGTGCCGGAAGACCCCTTCCAACACGCAACCCAGAATAATCAGCAACCACCAGTAGAACTGGCTCCATATAAGTGCTGTTAAGCCAATTCAAGAATTTTAACTAAAAATAAGGTAACTAAAAATAAGGTTTGACTCCGTAGGATAATATTGGGTATTAATTTGAAATGCCTATTAAGATTTACATCAAATCTAATTTTGTTTTGCCGGGTCTGGAAGGTAAGGAATGCTTGGAGTTTAATGTGTCTAAAATAACCTTAAGGGAATTTCTTGAGAAGCTTTCCATGATGTCGCCTGAACGTCTGGAATATGTGCGATCAGGAGCCAAAGAAATAGATCAGCTCGACTGGGATGTGGCCATTAATGGTATGTCTTATGAAAATTATGAAGAGGGCTTGGCGCACCTTCTTAGGAATGGGGATACTGTAGCCATAAGAATCAAGCCCATTGGAGGGGGATAGGTCCTATTAGACAGTCTCGAAAGTCGACGGTTTGATAGTCTAATACATTGAAAAGAAAGGGAATTGGGGAATGGAAGATCTCACAGTTGTAGGTAAATCCGTAGAACGAAAGGATGGCAGGGCCAAGGTCACAGGCAGAGCAAGATATGCAGCAGATCTCATAGCTCCGGGCATGTTGCATGGAAAGATTCTAAGAAGTCCCCTTGCTCACGCCAAAATACTGAACATTGATACCAGCAAGGCAGAGGCCCTTCCTGGTGTGATGGCGGTCATAACAGGAAAAGATTTTCCGGGCATCCCTTATGGCGTTCGACCTGATATAAGGGACCAGCTTCCCATGCCCATCACCAAAGCCCATCATTTTGGGGAAGGCGTAGCAGCAGTGGCTGCGATAGATGAGGATACGGCAGAAGAGGCACTCGATCTAATTAAGGTGGACTATGAGGAGCTACCGGTCGTTGTGACGGCCGAAGACGCACTAAAACCTGATTCTCCGCCGGTCAATGAATTCAAAGAAAGTAACCTTGCCTATTTTTCAGATTTTAATTTTGGGGACGTGGAAAAGGGATTTAAGGAGGCAGACTACATCAGAGAGGAGAAGTTCAGTTCCCAGCGCGTAACAGTAGGTTTTATAGAGCCACATGCCTGTCTTGCCGAAGTGGATCCAACAGGTAGAATCCTTCTTCAAGGCTCTAAACAAAGTCCTTATATCACGTGGCGCCACATGTGTCGGGCCTTGGATATCCCCTTAAGCAAGCTCAGAATCGTTAATCCCTTTGTCGGTGGCGCATTTTCGGGAAAACATGATCCTTTCGACGTCGATTTTGCGGCTGTAAAACTGGCACAAAAAACTGGGCGTCCTGTAAAGATCGTTTTGAACTATGACGAAGTTCTCGCTGCATACAGACAACGGAATGCCATGAACGCACGATTGAGGCTTGGCGTAAAGAAAAATGGAGCCATTACAGCCCTTGATGCCGAATGTGTTCTCGAAGGAGGCCCTATCTGTGGGATTGGCCCCTTTAATATCTACTATTTTGGTGCATTTCTGAATATTCCCTATAAGATACCCGCCATTGAGTATCACGGGAAATTGGTTTACTCAAATAGGTCTCCATGCGGCACGGTGAGGGGACAGGAGATTGTTTTAGCCCAGTTTGCTTTAGACTCTCTGCTGCATATGGTAGGCGAAGACATTGGTATTGACCCTGTTGAGATGAGGATTGTGAATGCCGTGACGGACAACTGGACAACGGCCAATGGCATCGTGGTGGATGTGTCTGGGCTTTCCAGGTGTATTGAAAAATCTGCCGAGGTCATCAAGTGGAAGGAGAGCAGAAAAGACAGACCCAAGGGCAGGGGGATCGGGTTTAGCTGCGCCTCCCATCCCTCCGGTCCAAGACTGGGCGGACATTTTGGCTCTTCTGTTATGCTCAAGCTTGTGGAAGATGGGAAAGTCATTGTAACCCACGGCGGGACCGAGATTGGACAGGGGTGCAATACAGTTTTCTGCCAGATGGTGGCAGAGGTATTGGGCATTCCCATTGAAAATGTAGAGCAAGGGGTGAGTGATTCAGATACGACCATTTTTGATTCAGGGATGTTTGGCGATCGGTGCACGTTCTGGGATGGAAATGCAGCTATATTAGCTGCAAAGGATCTTAAGCGACAGCTTGCCAAAATTGCTGCAAAACAATTAGATGCCGACCCGGAAGACCTTGAATTCAAAAACAAGCATATCTTTGTCAAAGAAAGTCCTGAAAAGGAAATCGAATTCCTCCTTGCTGTAAGAAAAGCATACTATGAAGAGGGGACGCCACTTTACGGCAGGGGTTACTGGGCGGCAACGGACATTGATATTGTTGACTGGAAAACCGGCAAGGGAAATTTGGCCCACGGCCTGGATTTTATTGCCACCGCCATTGAGCTGGAGGTTGACGAAGAAACGGGCAAAGTCACCCTGATCAAGGCTGCCCACGGTGATGATGCCGGCCAGCCCATCAATCCCCTCATGTTGGATGGACAGGTCTTGGGAGGCAGCGCCCACATGATAGGCCATGCGCTCACTGAGGACTCCCTCTACGATGCAGAAGCACGTGCACTGAATTACACCTGGCGAGACTACAAACAGCCTACCAGTATGGATGTACCGATGGAGGCGGTTGTTGAGCATATTCACACTCACGACCCGTACGGTCCATTTGGCGCAAAAGGAGCGGGTGAGGCAAGTTCTTGTTCGACTTTGGCGGCCATTGCCAACGGGATCTATGATGCCGTGGGAGTGAGGATCAAGGATCTTCCAATCACTTCAGAGAAGATACTCCGGGCATTAAAGGAAAAAGAGGAGAGGAAATAATGTTTATCAGGAGAATGCCAAAATTTGAGTACCATGCACCCAGATCAGTGGCTGAGGCGGTGGATCAATTGTCTTTATATGGTAAAAATGCCAAAGTTTTTGCCGGTGGGACAGATCTTTTCGTGTCCATGAAGAAAAGGGAGGTTCTCCCTGAACATCTGATTAATCTTAAGGAAATAGAGGAACTGAAGAATACCCACCACGATGAAGCAGAAGGATTTAGGATTGGCGCTTTGGTGACACTTGGAGAGCTTGAGCGCTCAAAAATCGTGAAAGAAAGATTCCCTATCCTTTGGGATGCCATAGATGTCATGGCGGCTCCTCAGATACGAAATCTAGGTACGATTGGAGGAAATCTTTGCAGTGCCGTCCCATCTGCAGATACCGCTCCTCCATTGATCACATTGGGTGCCACGGTAACAATAGCGGGAAGCGCTGGTGAAAGAACGGTGTTGGTTGAAGACCTTTTCAAAGGACCGGGAGAATCGGTCCTTGCCCCTGATGAGATTTTGACAGAGATTCTTATCCCGGCTCCGCCTGATAATAGTGGAGGCGCCTATTTTAAGCTGATGCGGAGGAATGCACTGGACCTGGCGCTTGTTGGCGTCGCTGTGAGTCTGAGGCTGGATGGAGACAGGAAAGTCTGTGAAGAGGCAAGGATAGCGCTTGGCGCTGTAGCCCCGACACCCACAAGGGCTCTTAAGGCGGAAGAGGTTCTTCAAGGCAGGAATATCGATGACGATCTGGCGGCCCAGGCAGGGAGGGTGGCCTCTGAGGAAGCACGCCCCATTACAGACATCCGGGCTTCAGAAGAACATCGCCGAGAGATGGTAGGCGTTTTAACAAAGAGGGCGATTATGACGGCCCTAAAAAGAACACATGATAAAGGCTAAACGAGAATTGCAGGATTTGAGAGAGGTGATGATGGAAGAGGTTGAAATAGCATTAAGGGTGAACGGGGTAAACTACCGAGTGAAAACCGTACCTTGGAGGACCCTGGTTGAGGTTCTGAGAGAGGCCTTGGGCCTTGTAGGGACAAAAAAATCTTGTAACGAGGGGGAGTGTGGCGCCTGCACGGTGATTATGGATGGACGGCCTGTAGCTTCATGCCTAGTGCTCGCCATCGACGCACAAGGCAAGGAGATACTCACTATTGAGGGCATGTCTGAAGGTGAAAGACTCCATCCCATTCAGGAATCCTTCCTCAAACATGGGGCAATTCAATGCGGATTTTGTACGCCGGGAATGGTTATGTCTGCTAAAGCGCTTTTGGACGAGAATCCCAATCCGTCCCTGGCTGAAGCCAGAAAGGCGGTCTCTGGGAACCTATGCCGCTGTACCGGATATCAGCACATCATTGATTCAATTCTGGCTGCTTCTAAATAGGGGCGCCATGCCATAATTAAAGCGTTTATGGGCCTACAGGCTGGTAAGCTATCTCGAGGCGGCCTTATTTTTTATGAATATTTTTCGGTATTCTGCCAATTGAGCGACATATTTGACGGCATCATAGCGGGCCAGTTGGGTGGAAATTATCGGTCCAAGGCCCATGAGGAGGTGAAGGATGAGAAAGAAATCATTGATGGCGATGGGCTTTATATTATTGCTGGGTTTTTTAACATTAGGTTTGAGTGGTGTCGCGTTTGCTGATGATGGCGTCTCCAGGTCTATTCTCAAGACAGGCAGCCTGTTAGCGGCCATTTTTACTATTATCGGCATTGCGCTGGCCGGCTATTTTGCCGGCAAGAGTTATGACAGCCACACCGGTTGGGAAAGGCATAACCATGGCGCAGGACAGTTTTATAAACGCAAGCCATTTCAAAAGGACCGTCCCACATATGGTGTGACCGAGGAAACGACACGCTTAAACTGGGAGGAAAGTCTTTTCAACCGTTTGTCAACATTGAAATCACTCGTGCATCCACCAGACGGTGGTGAACCAAAATGGGTACCCCCAATGGGTATTGACGCACTCCCTGACCCGCTCCGGGGCTTCTTTAAAGAAAACGAGGAAAGATATAAAAACACATTAAAGACCCTTCAGCTGATGGACCGGCAAAAGGCCAACTGGGAGAATTTTAAAGTCCAGTTTGCCATTGCCGATGCATGGTCGAATGCCCATGCCGCCACTTTCGAAGATCATGAAGGGGAGATTTTTTTCGACCGTCTATTTCCGCCCGAGCCGAACGGGCCGCCCGAGGAGTGGGATTTTCGAGGGATTCGAAGGGAGGCGCCCCTCCCCTTTAAAAGCCCCAGGCACGCTTCCGAATTAATCAAAAAGATCTCCCACACATTTGGGGCCACCCTAGTAGGGATCACCAAGCTCAACCATGATTGGTGTTACCAGGGATTTTTACGCGGCGTCGGCCCGGGGAAATGGGACGTCCCTTCACACTGGGAATTTGCCATAGTGGTGGTGACGCCCCATGAATGGGATTCGATGTACTGCAATCCGACCTATGGCACCTCCTACGATGCGTACTCTCGAGAGCGAATGATTGCCGGTAAGCTGGAGGCTTTTATTCACGAACTGGGTTACCCGGCCAGATCGCATGTGCCGCCGTTCTTCTATGATATGGTCATGCCGCCGGTAGCCATAGACGCCGGTCTGGGAGAGCAGAGCAGGAAAGGACTCATGATCACGCCGGAGCTGGGAAGCAATGCGCGTCTGGCCTGCGTGACGACCAATGTCCCTATGGAGGTGGACAAGCCCATCGATATTGGTGTGCTGGACTTCTGCCGGAAATGCAAAATCTGTGCTGAGAAATGCCCCGGTGGTGCCATCAGCCACAAGGATAACCGTGAAACGGTGCGCGGTTATAGACGGTGGTTAATCAAACATGAGCTCTGCTCCCAGATATGGGCGAGTGTCGCCACGAGCCATTTTAGAGGATGTCGAATCTGCCTGGCGGTTTGCCCCTATACCCGAAAAAACAACTGGGTTCATGCGCTTTCGAAATATACAGATCCCAGGGATCCCACAGGCATCGTCGCCAGCCTGCTTTTAAGGACGCAAAAAAGTTTCTTCAAGTACCCGGAAGCCAAAAATTTTCTGCCGCCGCCTGAAGGAAAAAATGCAACATATCACGAGCCACCGGATTGGCTCCAAACTGACAAATGGTTCGATGTTCCCAGGACCTGGTAGAAAGGAGATTACGATGTTTCCCTATTCAACGACTTTAAGACCACTCTTTTGGATAGTGATGGGGCTGCTCTATGCCCTGATGATTGCCGGAGCGCCGGTGTGGGCTGAGGATATCGGCCTGCAGATGAACTGGTGGAAGTGGCTGCTGGCAACAATCTGGTATGGCCTCCTGAGCATCGGCATTGCAGCCGGCTTTACCCTCCTGGGAGAAAAAGAACGCCGTGCCGGTAATTACATCGCGGGGCTCTCCGTGGTCATCATGATTATTTTGGGCACAGGATTATGGCTTTTGTTGTGAGTCGTTTAGGATTTCCTTTTCAAGAGAATAGTCAGGGGATGGAAAATGTCGGAAAAATGGATTTTTGACGATGTTGGCAAAGAGCACAATGACATCATTGGAAAGAAATGCGCCAACTTGGGCGAAATGAGGAGAGCCGGAATCCCTGTCCCCCCCGGCTTTGCGCTGTCCCTAAGAGCCTATGAGAAGTTCATGAATGAGACGAGCGCGATCGAAGAAATCAGACAATATGTGAGGACATTTAGCGCTGATCCTGACAATCCTGCCCACATCCCAGAATTTGATACGGCGGCTGAAAGGATACGAGGCATTGTAGAATCAAAGAAGATGCCAGATGATATGGGGTCGGTCATAGCCCAACACTACGATGCGCTCTGCAAAAAAGCTGGAAAGAGTGATATCCCGGTGGCTACGCGTTCGGCGGGTACAGCCAGCCATCCGGGGCAATACGAGACCTTCTTGCACATTAGTGGAACTTCAGCGCTAATGAAAAGTATCATTAAGGTGTGGTCAAGTACATTTAACGCGCGTTCTTTGATCGCCCGCGCTCGGTTGGGATTACCCCTGTATTCAGATCCTATTGGAGTGGCTGTTTTACAAATGGTCAATGCCAAGGCAGCCGGCGTTATGTTTACCCTGAATCCCGTAAATGGAGATCCCTCAAAAATCTCAATAGGAGGAAACTGGGGCTTGGGTGAAGCTGTGGTAAGCGGAGAGGTCACCAATGACCAGTGGTTAATGGATAAGGTTACTGGGGAAATTATCGAGAGCAGGGTGGCTACGAAGACTGTTGAATGTCTCTTTGATCCTGAATGTGGGGAAATCGTTTACAAAGATATTTTGCCTGAAAGACAGATGAAATCCTGTCTGGCCGATAATGAGGTGCTTGAATTAGCAAGATTCGGCAAAGAGATAGAAAAACACTTTGGGATACCCCAAGATATAGAATGGGTTATAGACCCGGATCTCCCTTTTCCGAAGAATGTACTCTTCGTGCAGGCCAGGCCGGAAACCGTATGGAGCAAGATGGAGACCAAGCCTGTATTAGAAACGAAAAAAGAATTTGGGGAATACGACATATTTTCTTTGCTGCAAAAAGATTAATTGGAGAACCTGTTCCCGAGATGGAGCACGGGACAGCACAAACCTTAGTCGAAAGGAGGATAAGTAATGGCTAAAGAAAGACGCTTCGCTGATCCCCATGAGATTGAAACTATACCAGGCACTGAAGGCTGGGAAGACATGTACCCTTACTACTATCTGTTCGCCAGCCCTCAAAGGATGCCAAAGACAGCAAAATATGAATCCTCGGCTCTATGGTTCTATGACGGTCTGCACTACCCTGAACCTGTGGGCCCCCTTGACCTTACATGGGATGACATGTGGCATCATACGGCCTCGGCCTGGGTAGGCAGGATACATGTCTTTCCGACGAACTGGGGTAGAGATCATCGAATGATAAATGGTCGCGTTTATATCAATTCAACGGATGTCACAGACCAGGAAGAGATAAAGAAAAGGGTTCCCCTGTTTCAGGAGCGCGTGGATTTTGCGCTGAAGAACTGGGAGGAGCTTTACAAAAGGTGGGAAGAAAGAGTCACAAAAGTCATCAAAAATACCGAGGCGTTGGAAGTGCCAAACTTGCCTGACATTGAGCCCATGTCTGTGATCACGGAAGGGAAATGGTCTACCGGTCATGACCTGATAGTGGCATGGAATAGATTAATGGAAGCGATTCACCTTATATGGGAATGGCATTTTGAATTCAATAACTTGGTCTCCCTGGTGAACGTGCAATACATTGAAGCCATGAGAAAGCTCTTCCCAGGTATTACAGATAAGTCCATAACCCAGACTTCGAGCGGTTTTGATGCGATGTTGTTCCGTGGCATGGACGAGTTAGTGAAATTAGCCAAGTTGGGCATAAAACTGAAATTAGAAGATGTGCTTCTCAGCTCCAGCGAATGGAAAATGGTTTTGCCAAAGTTGCAGGAATCTGATCTTGGCAAAAAATGGGTTAAGGCCTGGGAAGAAGCTCAAGAACCATGGTTTTATATGTCATGCGCCAGTGGTTGGTACCACAGTGATGGTTCCTGGAATACCCACTATGATGTTCCACTACATCACATAAAGGAATACATCGGTATGATTCAGAAAGGAGAGATCATCGAAAAGCCCTCCAGCGAGGTTTTAGAAGAAAGGGACCGGGTTACGGCCGAGTATCGAGATTTGATCAAGAGCGAAAAAGATCGGGAAGTCTTCGACACGCTACTGGCGGCGGCGAGAAAGGTGTCCCATTATCCTGAAGACCATGACTTCTATATAGAGAACTGGTTTCACACGGTGTGCTACAAAAAATACAGGGAATTTGGACAGATTATGGTGGACCATGGCGTCATAGAGGAGGTCGATGACATATTCTTGATGAATCGCTTTGAAATACCGGAGGTCCTTTATGATATTACGGCCAGTTGGTACTGCGGGGTGCCGCCCTATGGACATGAATATTGGCCCCCAAAGATTGCTGGGCGCAAAGAAATCATGCAGAAATTCAGAGAATGGCGAGCGCCTGAAGCCCTTGGTCCTGCTCCTGACGACTATACCAATCCGGTTATGATTAATGAGTATGGCTTTGACAATGAGACGATAGACAGGTGGCTGTCGGCGAAAGAACTCAAATCTGATGAGATTTCAGAGATCAAGGGCTATGCCGGTTCAGCCGGCATCGTTGAAGGTCCTGCCAGGGTCTGCCTGTCTATGAAAGATCTAAGCTTAATAAATAAAGGGGACATTCTAATCGCACCCTCTATAAATCCTGCCTGGTCGGCACACTTTCCAAGTGTAGCCGGGGTCGTGACCGATATTGGTGGAATATTCGGCCATGCCGCCATAGTCGCCCGGGAGTATAAAATTCCTGCCGTGGTTGCCACGGGCACGGCCACCAAGATTATTAAAACGGGGGACAGGATAAGTTGTAATGGCGATGATGGTGTCGTTAAAATCATTGAGAGAAATTAAAAGAGCGAAAAAGTTAAACAACTAAGCTTATAAGGAGGATATAAATGATTAATGACTTAAGAGATTTTATTGATGAGTGTGAAAAGACAGGGGAACTGAAAAGGATTAATGCCGAGGTGGATTGGGATTTAGAACTGTCTCACGTGTGCAAGCTTAATGAGGCAAGAGGGGGCGGGCAGGCCGTGCTCTTTGAAAACATTAAGGGATATAGGGATGTATCTGTTTTAGGCTCAGCCCTTACCACTGAGAAAAGACTCGCTATAGCCCTCGGGATGTCCGAGCAGAACAGTCTATGCCAGTCAGCAAGAGAATGGGTAGAGCTCACCTCTAAGAGTTCGATTCCACCGGTAGAAGTATCAGACGGCCCGGTTCTCGAGAATGTATTGGAAGGGAATAAAGTGGATCTGCTTTCCCTTCCCGTACCAAAATTTGCTCCTCTGGACGGTGGGCGATACATAGGAACCGCCGTCAGCGTCGTTAGTCAAGATCCAGATGAAGGGTGGACAAATGTGGGCACCTATCGCATTCAGCTGCTTGACAGAAACCGCACAGCCATGCAAATTCATCACGGAAAGCATGCTGACCTTATGCTTGATAGATACCGGGAGCTTGGGAAGCCTATGCCGGCAGCTGCGGTCATCGGTGAAGCGCCGATAATTTTTCTGATGTCAAGCTCGACAGCCCCTTGGGGAGTCAGCGAGTATGATCTTGCAGGAGCTATAAGAGGCACACCAGTGGAGGTCATTAAAAGTGACCTTACAGGTCTTCTGATCCCTGCTTCAGCGGAAATTGTCTTAGAGGGCGAAATTAATCCGGACCGTAGTACCTATTCAGAAGAGGGGCCTTTTGGTGAATATACAGGATATTACTCAGCCAAGGGAGGCAAGGAATATCTTGAGCCAGTCTTCAACGTTAAGCGCATCTTACACAGAAATAATCCGATCTTCTGGATCACCACGACCGGTCAGCCTATTAATGACATTCATATGTTAGGAGCACTTCAGATTTCAGCATCAATATGGTCCGACCTCCGTGACATGAGAATCCCAGGCATACAATCCGTCTACTCCTTGCCGGAGGGTTGTGGTCGACTCACGGTGGTCGTTTCTGTCAAACAGCGGTATCCAGGCCACTCCACTCAAGTAGGAAACGCCGTAGCAGGGTCAACAAGCGGCCATTACCGTTTGAAAAATATCATCATTGTTGATGATGATATCCCTGCCGATGACATACAGAAGGTCCTCTGGGCCATAAGCACAAGGCTTGAGGCAAAGAGGGGCGTTCACGTTCTTCATGGAACACGTGGTGGCCCCCTTGACCCGGCCGTGTATATCGCAGATAGAGAAGTTGGCTCAAAGCTTATATTGGATGCCACTATTCCCTTTCACTGGGACAGAAAGCCCCTATTGACCCGCTTGGATGAGGAGACACTTAAGAAGGTGAAAGAACGCTGGTTTGAATATGGTTTTGAGGATTAACACCCATTTGCTTCCAATATTTGATCCCAACCATGTCTTACAGAGAAACCCTGGACATACGCAGTTTACAGGGTGGTTTTTTTGCATCAGAAAAGGAGGACTATAAAATGTTGGAAGGTTTCGTCCCATACCCTGAATCATTCATAAAGAAATATACCGAAAAGGGTTATTGGATTAATAAAACGCTCGGGGAAGAATTTGATCAATTTGTTAATAAGTACAGTGACCGGGTAGCTCTTGCCTGTCAGGGGGAGTATGTCACCTATCGCGAGTTAGGTGAAAGGGTCAATCGTTTGGCCCTCCATTTTGTGGATATTGGCTTGAAGACCTACGACAGGGCCATCTTCCAGTTTCCCAATGCACTGGAATTTGTTTATTGTTACTGGGCTTGCACAAAAATAGGTGTGATACCGATTTCTGCGCTTCCGCCCCATCAGGATGCGGAAATCTCCTTTTTTGCCCGGTTTACAAAGGCCAAAGCGCATTTTATTCCTTCCACTTTTCGGAAATTTTCGCATCAAGAGCTGTCCAGGGAAATCCGAAAAAAAGAACCGGCCCTTGAATTTACCTTCGTATCAGGGGATAGGGTAGACCATGACTTTATTTCGATTACAGAACTGGTAAATGACAAGATCGAAGAACGCATTCCGGTTGATTCTTTAAAGAAGTATCGACCGGACCCCATGGAACCGGCCATATTTCAGCTATCTGGAGGAACGACAGGGGTCCCCAAGATCATCCCAAGGACTCACAACGACTATAGTCTCAATTTTAGGCGGGCCGCGGAAATAACCAATGTCAGCAAGGATTCGGTAATGGGGATAGCCATTCCGGTTAATCATAACTTTTCCCTAAACTGCCCTGGGTTATCGGGGACGCTCTATAACGGTGGAAAGGTTGTGCTCATCCCATCCACAAGAACCGATGATGTCTTAGCAGCTATCCAGAAAGAGAAAATCACGATTATGCCTACTCCTCCTGCGCTCTTAATACGATGGATGGAATCTGAGGAGCTGTCAAAGTACGACATAAGCTCCCTGGATGTCGTCCTTGCGGGGGGGGCGAGATTGAATCCGGAAGTGGCAAAAAAGATAAAGCCCATATTGGGCTGCGATTATCACCAGAACCTGGGTATGGCTGAAGGTATGCTTTTCTGGAGCCGAAGAGGTGACCCGGAAGATATTCTTTTGAATACCCAGGGCGCCCCCATGGTCGATGATGATGAGCTCAGAGTGGTCGACCAAGACGAGAAGGAAGTTCCCTTTGGAGAGCTCGGGGAATTATTAGTTAGGGGCCCTTATACCATAAGAGGTTATTACAACTCGCCAGAGTATAACAAAAAAGCCTTTACTGAAGATGGTTTTTATCGGACCGGTGATGTAGTGAGGCTGTATAAGAATCGCTATGTGAGTGTCGAAGGCCGAATAAAAGACACCATTAACAGAGGAGGGGAAAAGATTAGTGCGGAAGAAGTCGAAAACCATATCCTTGCCCACCCAAAGATAGAGAATTGTGCTTACGTAGCCATGCCTGATCCTGTGCTCGGGGAAAAGGGGTGCGCTTTCGCCCAAACAAAGGGGAATCAAGATATAACCTTTGATGAACTAATTGAATTCCTCAGAGAGGAAAGGCATATCGCGACTTTTAAATTACCTGAACGCTTGGAGCTTATTGAAGCGTTTCCCATGACCAATGTGGGAAAGATTGATAAGAAGGAATTAAGAAGAATAATAGTCGAAAAACTGACAAGAGAGAGAAAAACATAAAAATAGATGGTACCTCGGCCCCTCTCTCTGACTCATTGCTAAAATAACCTTTTCCATAATGGGGACATTTTAACACAGAAGTAGAGAGGACATTATTCATTACCCGCTAACACAAAAGGCATAAAAAAGCTTGACAGCTTCCCAGAAAAAATATAGGGAGAAGAAAAAACGCCCGAAATAATTTTGGCCGCGATCAAGACATAATAAATGCGGATTGCATTAGTAAATCCCCTCTTCCTTAAATAAGGGAGAGGGGATTTTATGATGTGGGTTTGAGGATTGTGCCTATGAACTCCTGACATAATATTTCATTTGAATCCAGAAACCTGGTCCGCAGAGCCGGGGTCATAGCCAAAGGGCTCTGTTTGAAGTAACCATTAAATCCGGCTCACCATTTAAGGTTCAAAGCAAGATCTGTTGCTGTCTGATGTGTCCGTATGTCTTGTACCCTATGCCCTGTGCCATCTTATATAGATATTGCCTTGAAGGGATGTATCGGTCATGCAGAAAGCCGAGACCTGGGATAAGCATACTTTTTTAAAGGATAAATTTATTATGGCTGACAAATTCAAATCTTCATCAACCGTTATCTCCATCGAACAGGCGGTGGGCCATGTGCTCGCGCACGACGTTACAGAAATAAGGCCGTCTGAATGCAAGGGCCCCGCCTTCAAAAAGGGTCATATAATTAAAGAAAAGGACCTGGAACACCTCAGGCGGCTGGGAAAAGAACATCTCTATATTCTGGGCATCGGTTCTGGGGAACTCCACGAGGATGATGCAGCCCTTCGGCTCGCCGCCGCACTGGCGGGACAAGGAGTTATTTTCGACGAACACCCCTCGGAAGGGAAAACCGTGTTAAGATCGTCGTCCAGGGGCATTTTGAAGGTCGATGTCCACGCCCTGACTGAATTCAACATGGTCCCTCAGATTACATGTTCTTCCAGGCACAATAATATACTGGTCGATAAGGATGAGATCATCGCAGCAACCAGGGCGATTCCTCTTATCATAGACAAAAAACATGTTGATGAGGGGGTTCGTGTCGCCTCGCAAGTAGGTGGCATCTTTACAGTGAAAAAACTGGCACAGCCCGACACCGGAATAGTTATCACAGGCAATGAAGTATTTAGCGGCAGGATCCAGGATCAATTTGCCCCTATTATAAAGGAAAAACTGCGATTATTTGGCTGTGCACTTAAAGAAGCTATCGTTGCTCCTGATGATAAAAGCCGGATTATTGAGGCAATCAGGGGTCTCCTTAAAAAAGGGTGTGGTCTTATCCTTGTAGCAGGCGGGATGAGCGTAGATCCTGATGATGTAAGCCGAATGGCCATATATGAAGCAGGTGCTGAGGATTTGGCGTATGGAACGCCGGTCCTTCCTGGAGCTATGTTCCTCTACGGGCGTTTCGGAGATACCCCTATACTTGGATTACCTGCCTGCATCCTTTATTATCAGACAACCATCTTTGACCTTATAATACCAAGGGTCCTTGCGGGCGAGAAGATAACAAAAAGGGATTTTGCGGCCATGGCCCATGGCGGTTTATGCCTGAACTGCAACACATGTCGTTACCCGGTGTGCCCTTTTGGAAAAGGAAGCTAAAGTTCATGTTTTCCTTTAAATTGTTCAACCCGACTGTCGCAATATCCTGTCCCAGCGGCTGCGCCTCTTCGCCCTTGGGTTGACAGGTTTCGAAACAGAAATACTCCAGATGACTTCCAAAAGGTCCTTTCCGCCTCTTTTGGTTGTAGCATCAGAGACAGGGAAACAGAATTTTTTACATGGGATTCTGGTCCGGAGATGCCAACAAGAAAGAGGAATAAAGGAATTATGGAGAGGACATCTTTGCCAAACATCTAAATTATAGACGTCCTGTAAATAATAATATTATCAAATTCTTATTGACAATTATGTTGATTATTCTTATGAATACTGATTCAGTATTCAGTATTTAACCGTTGAGTTTACCCTAATGTTGCATAAACAACACGCCTTAGATATTAAATAAAGAATAATT
>CAYRFN010000021.1:0-37684 GCA_964423495.1 uncultured Desulfobacteraceae bacterium | reverse complement strand
ATGGTACACTTTTCATTCCCATTTTTGGTACGTTATTGCATTCCCATCGACACCAGCCGTCAAAAAATCCCAAAAACCCATTTGTTACGCTCCTTCGTTATTAAATTGCCATGTGTTATTATTGAACGAACTCTCCATTTTAAATTGACCACCCAGTTTCTATCCATGCACTGCATCTCATATCAATATGAATTTAGTTCAGTGTTCAGAATTAATTAAATTTCTACAGTTTGTATTTTCTTTGCATTGAATTGTAAATTTCATTCAGTTGAAATTCCGCTTGCTGAAGAGCCGATGGCTTTATACTAAGGTTTTTTCCAAATTTAGGCTCAGAAAATTCGAGGCCTGGATATTCTTCAAGAAGGATTGCCAAAACAAGCTTTTTTATTTTTTCGCTTTCGGTTTTTGCAGCGCCTAAATCCAATCGAAACATCTGCTCAACTTCCCGCCTCTTTCGTTCTGACAAGGGATATCGTGATTTAATGACGTGTGCTAAAGCTTTATCTACATCTAATCCTTTCTTACGTGCCTTAAAATAGGCTTTAAGATTCGCCTTGATGAGCCCAGATGTTCCAAAAATAGACATTATTGACCTCCTTTCAAAAAACTACAAGTCACCTAACGTATTCATGAGGGGCGAGCGGCTTGCCAGCGACATACTTCATAAAAGGCTAGAAAGACATTCCGAGCACCGCCTTTTAAAAGCGGCGATGTAATAGCCCGTCCCTCTCTATGAAATTGTTGGGCCTATCTTGTTAGTGCAATGTTAATAAGCTATTGATGTTTCTGAAATGCTTTAATAATAAAATCACCAGTTATACCCACCGAAATAGCCACATTGCGGATAGCTTCCTTTGCCATTTGCTGGTAGTCGCTAATGTTCTGCAGACCCAACAATGCCATAGAGTCCTTTATATTTTCAGATGGCAAGTGTGCATCTCCCACTCTCAGTTCGTATGCGCCAACTAAAGGAGCAGTTAATCGACGACCATTAAGTCCTTTAGAAGTAAGAAAGTATTCTAATCTTTTGATTGAGCCGAGGTTTTGGTCTACCTCAGGGTCTAGCTCTTTCAGTAAGTCTGTGTCTATACGTTCGGTTATTAATCTGGTCAATTCTTTCGAAAGGAAACATATTCCTTCAATGCTATGACCATGAAATCGATGAGTTTTCTGAACAATCTCGTTAACTGCGTGATGTTCTTTTAGAAGTGGTCGTCCGAGAAAATGAAATGAGATTTTTTGAAGATGCTCTATTGCTGATGCCAGAAGGGCTTCAGGAGCTGTTGTATCCGCTGGTTTTGCCTCCATCTGAGACATAAGCAATTCTTTTGAAACCTTTCCATCGGGAGTAATATTGTGGGTTGACCAAGACTTCTGATAAATCTCGGGCAATAAAACAATGTCTTTTGCCAAAACATTAATAAAACCAAGTTCATTAATACCAAAATGAACCCCTTGGTTTGGTGCAGGGCCAACTTGACCAGTATCTTCAGTGTGCCACTCTAAAAACCCCTTCCTTTTGTCCAATAATGAATTGATTACAGATGGTTTGAACCATAACCAACCTCTGTGAGCTTCGAGCTTATTTCCAGAGAGAAATGAGCCGGAACTATCAACTATGAACTGTGTTTTTGATTCAACAAGATCCCCTCTTACTCTAGGGCTTTTGGCTGAGGGTGAAATCCATTCATTTCTCCACATTTCTCCATGAATTCTATAAAGCTTTTTACCTTCATGTAGTTTTTCCAATTTGTCGGTATGATATTCATCCTCTCCGGGCATTCCATATGTTGGCACATCTTCTTCGTAATCAATATTGGTTCTTCCAACGTGGAAGAAGGCCGATTTAGTTCCATAGGGCATACCTCCCTCTTGGATCTCTTGAATCCGCCCTTCCCAACGATAGTGTTTCCCAATTTCTGTCTTGCTGCCATCCTTCCAATAAAAATCAGGGGACGAAGCCACAACCATTTCTCTTGATTGGTATGTAGCTACTAAAAGCCCGCTTTCTTTCGCACATAGGAAATCACGTAGCTGTTCCGTTCTAATTTCTAAGCGCAATAACTTCCCGGAACTTGAGCGCCGAATTCGAGCCACCTCTATATAATCTTCCTTAGGACTTACCCAAACATCTCCCTCGCGATAAAGACGAAGTCCTAAAAAGATGTCTTGGCCCAAATGCCAGGCACTTGGTTCTCCTGTTTCAAAAGACTGTTGCAGTACAGGATAGCTGCCAATAAGATCATTCCTAAATGAGCGAAACGTGCCAGCAGGAAAATACTCATTATCCTCAACATATGGGCGATGGCCCCAGTTTGGAGAAACATCCATCCATTCAAGTTCAAGGGCTGTTTTTGCCTCTTGAGCTGGAAAGAGAATGGCAACTGCACCAAAATATTAATTTTCATATCCTAGAAAACCGTAACGACCTTTTTCAATTGAACCATCATATGCACATAGAGGTACCCAAGAGGCTCTATTTAAAGAGCGCCGCTTTAAATCTTTCATTTCAAACCAGGTAACATCAAGAGGCATAATCATTCTCATCTATCATTTGAGTAGGCCCAACATATAATGTCTGGAATTCCATGTTTGACAATACAAGTGGAATTCTGCATATTACGATGAAGTTAAAGAATGTTGAAATCTGATATCAGAATGGATCAAAAACCAAAAAATGTCAATAAATTTTGGATGTTATGCCCTGAGGCGGTTATCGGCTCAGGAACACCGGTAGCATGAATTCGATTGTAAATTAACGCTGATTCAGGAGGTCGAAGGATGGGTAAGATCAAGACAGCTATCATTAGTGTAACAGATAAGGCTGGAGTTGTGGATTTTGCAAGATCGCTTTCTAAATTTGGGGTTGATATCCTTTCCACGGGAGGGACTGCGAAAGTACTGCGCGAAGGCGGGATTTCAGTAACTGATATTTCCGATTATACAGGGTTCCCTGAAATGATGGATGGCCGCGTGAAGACCCTTCATCCCAAGGTTCACGGCGGGCTCTTAGGCCGGCGAGACAACCCTGAGGATGTAAAAATGATGAAGGAGCATGAGATCAAGTCAATTGACATGGTGGTTGTCAACCTCTACCAGTTCCAAAAAACCGTTGCTAAGGAAGGGGTGACCTTGGAGGAGGCCATCGAGAACATCGATATTGGAGGCCCCTCCATGCTTAGATCTTCAGCCAAAAATTTTAAGGATGTGACGGTCATTGTGGACCCTGCCGACTATGATGTTGTCTTGAAAGAAATGGAATCAACAGGTGGCGAAACAACGCTTGAGACTCGATTTCGATTGGCAAAGAAGGTATTTGGATTGACCCATCAATATGATGGGGCCATTAGCAGGTATCTGGAAAAGACAGAACTTTAGATGTCTTCATTAATCGGTTTTGACCTGCTTAATTTCTCATTACAGGGCATGTTCTTGTGAACATAACGATTTTTCTTCTCGCAAAATATTGCCTGAAATGTCCTGCAACTTCCAGATCCATCCAATGAATCTTCTTTAGGCCAGGCAGCATATTCACAGTTAAGATCACAAAATTCCATAGATTTTCTTATTTCTGCCAAATTTAATGCATTAAGTTATCTGCTGTTATTTATCTACTCAAAACCGCCTGGAGTTCCTCCTTAATATATTCAAGCCTGTTTAGATCTTCCTCCCCGAGCTTTCCTTCCATTTCCTTGGATTTTATTTGTTTCTTCAGAACTTTGAGTTCATTTTCCAGGTCGATAATGCTATTAAGCATCATCGTCTCTGCGTCATACAGAGGCTCCACGGCCGGAGGCTCTTCCAATGTTACCTCCTTTTTCTTGAGAACAAGTTGTTCTTTCCATCTTGGTATATGAACTTTCAGATTCAAGCGCTCATGGATCTTATCGGCCAGGGCTTCGCTGGCCGTAGCCTCACCATGTACCACAAACACTCGAGGGTTGGACTCGAAATGGGAGGCCCAATCAAGGAGACCTTTCTGATCTGCATGGGCTGAAAAACCGCCAATGGTAAATACCTTTGCCCTTACAGAAACATTCTCTCTGAAAATCTTGACCTGCTTTGCTCCATCAACGATCTTACGGCCCGTTGTTCCTTCTGCCTGGAACCCGACAATGACGAGGCTTGCCCCCTTCCTCCATAGGTTATGCTTCAGGTGGTGTTTAATTCGTCCGGCTGTACACATGCCGCTCCCTGCAATAATTATGGCAGACCCCGGTCTTTCATTAATTTCTATGGATTCCTTTGTGGCAGGTGTGAACTGGAGATTAGGCATATCAAACGGGTCATGCCCCTCATCAACAATAGTCCGGGCCTCTTCATCATAATATTTTATACTTTTTCTGAAGATTTCCGTGGCCTTGATGGCCAGGGGGCTATCCAGATAGACAGGGATGTCCGGAAGAAGACCTTCTCGGTGAAATTCACTTAGTGTATACAGGATTTCTTGGGTCCTCTCGACGGCAAAGGCGGGAACGATAATCTTTTCCCCCTGGGACACACTATAGTTAATGGCCTCTAAGAGCTCCTCCTTGCTTTCTTCAAAAGAGCGATGAAGACGATTGCCATAGGTGGATTCGATAAGAAGATAGTCGGCATTAAAAATTTCATAAGGGTCTTTAACAATTAATTGATCTTTGTTGCCCAAGTCACCTGAAAATACGATTTTGATTGATTCATTATCCTCCTCGACCCACAGTTCCACGATGCATGAACCCAAAATATGCCCTGCATTTCTGAGCCGTGTTTTAATACCTGAATCAACTTCAACAATCTGGTCTCTTTCAACCGGAGATAAAAGACTTAGGCTTGCTTCCGCATCTTCCGTTGTATAGAGCGGTAGGATCTCTCCTTTTGCCTGCCGTTTGTTCTTCCTCGTCTGCCATTCGGCATCCATTTCCTGGATATGGGCTGAATCCATGAGCATAATCCTGCACAATTCAGCCGTAGGGGGAGATGAAATTATCTTCCCTTTAAAACCGTCTTTGGCCAATTTGGGAATCCTTCCGCTGTGGTCAATATGGGCATGGGTCAAAATAAGGGTATTTATATCCTTTGGATCAAAACCCCAATCCTCAAAGTTACGACTTTCCATCCGCTGTCCGCCTTGGAAGAGACCACAATCTATAAGCACTTTTTTGCCACTGGGGCTCTCTAAAAGATAACAGGAGCCTGTCACCGAACCTGCTCCTCCCAAACAAATTAATTTGATCATCCTTGCTCCTTTCTTCTTTTGTTACATTTATATGTTCACGGGGTTCTGTTATCAAATTTCATGAGAAGATCTCATAATCCTTTTCCCAGGTTGTTAGCCCAACCAATATTCTTCTACAAGATAATTTTAATATTTTTCAACAGCTAACCCCTTTTAAGAACATTGTGGGCTTCAGGTCCGCAATTAAAAAGAAGGTCAAAGGCAGAAAGGTTTGGGATAAATTCCCCCCATAATTGAGGATAA
The DNA here is from genome assembly GCA_964423495.1 of uncultured Desulfobacteraceae bacterium. Taxonomy (GTDB): domain Bacteria; phylum Desulfobacterota; class DSM-4660; order Desulfatiglandales; family Desulfatiglandaceae; genus CAYRFN01. Next base: position 32,226 of record CAYRFN010000021.1, on the reverse strand, counting down.
ACCGGGGGGCGAGGGTTGAAGAACGTTATCTCGATTCCTGCCTGTTGAAATGCCTCTTTGTCCAGATACTTTTTGGCACTTTTTTGCGCCAGAAAATGGGTAGCCCCCAATTTCTCGCAGACATCCAAAGAGAGCCGGGGTTCCTTCGCCTCAATGTCCAGTTCAGAAAGCAGTAATACCTTTGCCCGAATCTTGAGGTACTCCATGAGATGCACTATAATTTTTAAATTCATCTCCACCAACTTTTCACATTTTTCTGAAAATACCTTTTTTAAGAATAAAAGATGCTCCTCGAAAAAGGGCGCTTTTGCATATGCGGTACTCAGGCTTGTTAGGTGTTTCTTTGCCCAGCGACCATCGTGACAAATTTTTACCTCATTGATCTTCTGAAGGCCCAAGCCCTTTTTCCACACCGGTATTGTTATCCACAGGGTTCCCTGATCATTCTTAAAGCGATTCCGGTTCATCCAGGTGGTGCCCCTCGGAAATTGGACCGCATCCATAAGAACGAGGATATCTGAACCCAGCGCCTTGTAGAAAAAACCGGAAAAAGGTGCAAAGTATGGCTGATATGCAGATACAATCATCATAAGGATAATAATTTGGTAACGTTCAAAAGGCTTCGCATTTAGAAGGACATGGGGCTCTCTTTTCAAAAACGAGACGTCAACTGCAAGGCCGAAGAGACATCACTGCGCTACGGCGGCCGGAGGGTTAAGTCAATACCTTGCCTTTATGGTGGCTATGGCATCAACCTCCGTAAATTGCCGCCCGCCTGAGAAGCAACTTAACTCAAATAACCAGCAACCAATATTTCGTTTTCTGAAAAGAGAGCCCCATGTCCTGCCTTTCTGTTACTACTCTATGGTTAGGGCATAGGGGGCGTTCTATAAGCATGTAAGAATTCTTGTTGCGGATTTCTTAAAAGAGAGTCCCATGCCCTTCTTAAAAAAATCGAAAGGTACATAAACTGTCTAAGTATAAACTGAATGTAAACACTTTTGAACGTTACCAACGATTTAGATTAAATAAAAAATTATCGATTACTTACAGGCAAGTTGAATAATCCCTCTTGAGGTATATTCTGCAACATCTGCAAGACCAGCAAGCGGCATAAAAGATAGGGCATTGGCTGAAAAAAGACAAGTGGCAGACGCCGAAAATTCTTCGTCCGGGAGATAAAACAGATAATAGATTGCTATCTTTGGCAGGGGAAGGAGGATAAAGGAGAAGTCGGCAGAGAAACCCTGCAATCCATCCTGGCCATTAAAGACCTCTTTGATAGCCTCCTGTTTTTCCCTTATTGAAACCACATGAGGGACAAGCATGTTCTCGCTGTAGGCCTTAAAAGCCCCCTGATAGGGCATACTATCCGGCAGATCTTTAAAGGACATAAATGGTTCAAGCTGAATCGGGTCAGGATTTGCATGGGTTGCATAAAGGGAAATGAGGAGGCCCCTTGGATTAACAACAGGCCCACCTGATAAACTTATCATATCAGGACCAATACAACAATCCTCACCGAATGCCCGGAAACAAAACCGGTCGTTCTTTCTTTCAGCACCAAGAAATTTTTCAAGCTTATCCGGCAATTGAGCGTAAATCTTAGAAAGATTATCATGGATAATTTTTTTATAATTTGTTCCCATCCGGGATACTTCCTCACTCAACACTTGTACACCTTTTTCAATCTATCTAATATTTTTGATTAAATCAAAACATATTAGTCTATTAACAACGGGTTTTGTAATGTTGAACAAAAGCCTGCCTGCCGCAGGCAGGGGTTCGAGGATTCAAGGAATCAAGGGTTAAAGCGTTTGTTCTCCAACGACTTTATTAGCGCCTTGAGCATCCTTTCAGCTTCTGCTGTATCATCTTTGAGAACCTTTAATTTTCTTTACCAAAACGCCAAATATGTTAAAGTAAGTGAAAACCAATTTGGAAGGAAAAATAGCGGATAGGATAGAGAGGGATAAGATCTTTTCTATCGCTTACAAGAAATTACTTGCATCTGGTTAAAGCTGTTTTTACAATGTCTTCGGTTACAAATGTTCCTTGAAGGAGGACTTGCCATGTCCGAGTTGATCCTTTGGAAAAACCAACAGATCAATAGGCTGAGAAGGGATATAGATCGTCTCTTTGAACGATGTCGGTCTGATTTTGGGGTAGATCTTTTTACAGAGAAAATCACGGAAGATATTTCAATAGATATGACTGAAACGGATGATACCGTAATTGTTAAGGCAGCACTTAAAGATATAAATCCCGAGGATTTAGATATTTCTGTAACCGATGACACATTGACTATCAGCGGAGAGAAAAAGGGAAAGGCTGTTGAAGAAAGCGGTTTCTACTATAGGGTTGAAAGAACTTTTGGTACTTTTACGCGCACCATTCAACTGCCTTGTAGGATAGATGTCGAAAGTACCGAGGCCAAATATAAAGAAGGTATATTGAACATCATTTTGCCCAAATTGGTGCCAAAAAAGGTGCGACGCATCAAAATTAAAGTCAAGGCTTTGTAAGACTGAATATCCATTGAATTTGGAGGCCACAGATGCCCGAAAAAAAATCCAATATGGAGGTCCCTGTAAATAACCTCAGGTGGAGACCTGATCCGTCAACCTTGCCATTTAAAACTACTAACGATCTCATCCCCTTGCAGGAAATCATTGGACAGAAAAGGGGGGTTGAGGCCTTCCGTTTTGGGATGGGTATGGACAAACAGGGTTATAATGTGTTTGTCACTGGAATGGCAGGGACAGGCAGGATGTTCACAGTTCAAAAACTGATAAAGGAGATATCCAAAAACGGCAATATTCCTGATGACCTCTGCTACGTGAACGACTTTGAAAACCCGGAGGCTCCTGTCCTCCTACGCCTAAATACCGGGAAAGGGAGTGCTTTCAAAAAGTCGGTAAACGATTTAGTTGAGGCCTTGAAAAAAAAGATACCAAAGCTTTTTGAGAGCCAGGAATATATCAATCTCAAAAAGGAGATCATGCAGACCTATGAAGAAAAAGCAAAGGGCTTTTTCAAGGACCTTGATCAGAAGGTTAAAGAAGAAGGATTTACGCTCGTAGATGTCCAGGTTGGACAGTTCAAACACCCCGAAGTGATGCCCCTTGTTGATGGAAAACCTGTTCATATTGACCAGCTTGAGGATATGGTCGAAAAGGAGAGATTTTCGAAGAATGAATATAAAAGCCTGAAAGACAAACAGGTTAAATTGAGGGAACAGATAGACAATATCTTCCTTGATCTCAAGGATCTTCAAAAAGAGGTACAGGAAAAGATTGAAAAAGTAGACCACGTGATGTTCATGGAGAATGCATCTCAACTCGTAGAGCCTTTGAATAAGCAATACAAAAGCAAACCTATTAAAAAATATCTAAAGGACATGCTCGAAGATATGTCCAATAACCTCCAAATTTTCCAACCCCATGCACAGTCAGCAATACCAGGTATAATGCCATTACTTCCTGAGGGCGATCCTTTTCAGCCCTATCAGATAAATCTCTTGGTAGACAATAAAGACCTCAAGAGCCCTCCGATTATTGTCGAATCATATCCCACATATCGAAACATTTTCGGGGCAATAGAGAGGGCCGTTGATCGGAGTGGGATGTGGAGGACGGACTTTAGCAAGATTAAAGCTGGTTCGTTGATAAGGGCCAATGGTGGCTACTTAGTCATTAATCTTTTAGATGCCATTGTAGAGCCCGGTGTATGGCCGGCACTCAAACGCGCCTTAAAGAGTGAAAAACTTGAAATCCAAACCTATGATCCATTTTATCTGTTTACCACCAGCGGGTTAAAGCCTGAACCGATTGAACTGGATGTAAAGGTGGTGGTTGTCTCAGATCAGTATCTCTATCATTTACTCCTGGCATACGATGAAGACGTAAAAAAGATATTCAAAGTAAGGGCCGACTTTGACACATCTATGGACAGAAATGAAAAGAATATTCAGCAATTCGCACAATTCATCAAAATGAAAACCGAAGAAGATAAATTAAGGCCCTTTGACAAGGGAGCTGTTGCCTCATTAGTAGAACAGGCAGTACGTGTAACCGGAAGGCAGGAAAAAATTTCCACCAGTTTCCCGGACCTAACAGATCTGCTCCGAGAGGCCGATTTCTGGGCTGAGAAGGAAAACAATTCCATTATACAAGAAAGCCATGTGGATAAGGCAATAGAGGCCAGAATAAACCGGTCCAACATGATCGAGGAACACCTTCAAGAAATGATAGATCGGGGGACCTTGATGATTGATGTGGATGGAGAGGAGTTGGGGCAGGTGAATGGCCTGTCAATATATAATTTGGGCGACTATATGTTCGGAAAGCCTTCCCGTATCACTGCTACCACCTCCATGGGCCGTGCAGGAATCATCAATATTGAACGAGAATCCGACATGTCGGGCAATACCCATAATAAGGGAGTTCTTATTCTTAGTGGATACCTGCGGAAAAAATATGCACAGGATAAACCTTTAACCATGAGCGCCAGTATCGCCTTTGAGCAGTCATATGGAGGTGTGGATGGTGACAGCGCTTCATCCACAGAAATTTATGCATTACTCTCAAGCCTGTCAGGCATTCCAATCAAACAATATATAGCGGTTACCGGTTCGGTCAACCAAAATGGTGAAATACAGGCTATTGGAGGAGTTAACCAGAAAATCGAGGGGTTCTATGACTGTTGTCGTACGAGAAAGCTTAATAATAAACAAGGGGTCATGATCCCCGAAGCCAATATTAAAGATCTGATGCTTCGAAAAGATGTGGTCGAGGCAGTAAAAAAGAGAAAGTTCCATATCCATGCGGTAAAGACCATTGATGAAGGAATTGAAATTTTGACCGGGAAGAAGGCAGGCATAAGGAAGGTAGATGGGACCTATGAAAAGGGTACGATCAATTACTTAGTTGATCAGAAACTAAGAGAGCTTGCCGAAGGGCTCAAAAAGTTCGGTGATAAAGAAGGGAAAGAGGAGAATAAAAAACCAAGAAAAAAGAAAAAGGCTCCCAAGCGCTGACAGAGATGAGAAGGAAGATTCGTTATTTTGCTCTTTTCATTCCAAGGTCAAAGGCCTTCAGGTTGGATTCTAAGAAGGCCTTTTTTGTGGAAGCAGAGATGGTCTTTTTCATATCTTCCGCGCTAATCGGAACAGTTTCTGAGCCGATCAGGGCCCCCAACATTACCATATTCAATGAAAGAGGGTTACCTGCTTCGGCCGCCAAGGCATCACCGTCAAGGGCGATAACTTTTTTTACTTTATTTCTGATCAAGGCCATTATCTCACTCTCTGGAGGATACTTACCCTGGCCCACCGAGACAGTGAACGGGGGAAGGGGGTGGGTATTGGTAATGACAATAGTGTCTTTATTGCATTTTCCAAGGGCGCGTAAAGTCTCAACAGGCTCAAATCCTATCAACACGTCTGCTTCACCGTCAGATACGATTGGACTCTTGACATTTCCCATCAAAACGGCTGATTCCACAATCCCGCCCCTCTGAGCCATGCCATGTATCTCGCTCACTACAGCCGGAATTCCTGTAGAGAGAGAAGCCTCTCCCAAAAGACGTGAGGCAAGAAGGTTCCCTTGGCCTCCAACACCGATAAATACAAGTCTCTTTGTTTCCATAGAACTCTCCATTTAGCCTTTCAACGGCAAAATTGCATTTTCAGGACATACCTGCGCGCACACAGAACAACCGTTACAGAGGTTATTATTGATTTCAACCTGCTCTCCTTCCAGATACATGGCTGGGCAGGCCAGCTTGTTTATACAGTCCCGATGGTTCTTACACTTATCCTGATTCACAAAAAAAGGCCTTGACCTCTTGAGTTGGCCCGTGGCCTTTGCAAAAAGTGGGCAGAATTCTCTCGAGATGATTACCGAGACACCATCATATTCCATTGCGGATCTCACTGACTCCATGGTCTTTTTAACTTTAAAGGGCTTAACTACATGTACGTCCTTGACGCCACACCCACGAACCAGCTCTTCCAGATCTATCCGTGTCCGCTCGATGCCCATGGACGAGGTGTCCACCCCGGGATGGGGCTGGTGGCCGGTCATTGCAGTGGTTCCGTTGTCAAGGATCACAAGGGTAAAGTTGTGGTTATTGTGAACCCCATTGATCAGTCCTGTGATGCCTGAGTGGAAAAATGTGGAATCCCCAATAAACGAGACAACTTTTTGATCGGTTGCCCGCGAAAAGCCGCAAGAAGTACTCACAGAGGAACCCATACAGATGACAATGTCCGCCATAGAAATAGGGGGAAGAAAGCCAAGGGTGTAACACCCGATATCGGTTGGGTTGATGGCCTCCGTACCATATACCTCCTTGACGGCATAGAAAGTGGCGCGGTGAGGGCAGCCAGCGCAGAGATTGGGTGGTCTTCCGGGGATCTGGGGGATATCTGAGATGTCAACCATTTGCGGCCCTTTGTAATCCACGGCAAAGTACTCGGCAATGGCCTTTCGGACCATGCCAGGATCATACTCAAAGAGCCGAGAAAGACCTCCTATGCCTTTCCCTTTGATCGGTATGATGATCTTGCTTTCCTGGGCTATGGCTTTCAAGTCATTTTCCATCACAGGTTCCAGCTCTTCAACAACCAGTGCCTTGTCAACCTGTTTCAGAAAGCCCATACAGAGTTCTCTCGGCAATGGCCATGAAAAACCCAGTTTAAGTATACTGACTTTATCTGATATGCCGAGGTCAGAAACTGCATCGCTGACATAATTAAAGCTCACACCATTGGTCACAATGCCCAATTTCCCATTACCAATTATTTGGTTGTAGGGCCAGTTCTCTGATTTTTGCACTTCGCGATCATACTTCTCTAAAAGGAGCTTGTGCAGATTACGAGAAACTGCCGGCACGGCAACAAGGGAGAAGGGGTTTTTTTGGAACCTGTCCATGGTCTTACGGGGCCTGAGTTCCCCCAGTCGCACCGCTCCCCTTATATGATTCAATCGAGTCGTAGTTCTTATGATTACTGGCAGTTTTAGTTCCTCGGAAAGGTCAAAGGCCGATACAGTAACGTCCTTCATTTCCTGGGCATTTGTCGGCTCCAACATAGGCAGACTTGAAAGCCGCGCATAGTATCGATTGTCTTGCTCGTTTTGACTGGAGAACAGGAAAGGATCGTCGGCATTTATAATGACCATGCCGCCCTTTATACCCAGATAGGCCAGGGTCATTAAAGGGTCCGCCGCCACATTAAGTCCTACATGCTTCATTGTAACCATAGTCCTGAGGCCAGAGATAGCCGCACCTGCGCCCACCTCTAAAGCGACCTTTTCATTGGTTGAGTATTCAAAGTAAAGGTCGGTCTCCTTACTAATATTAAAAAACTGTTCGGGAATTTCTGAGGAAGGCGTTCCAGGATAGCATGTGGTAAAAGCTACCCCTGCCTCAAGGGCCCCACGGGCAATGGCCTCGTTGCCCATCAGGAGCATCTCCTTTCCCGGATTGTCAATTAGTAACTTGTGCATTTCTTTCCCCCAATCATTGTCAGATTAGATTTTGAGATAAATCAAACCTTAAAGCTTTCTTCCATTCCAGCATATTTCTCTCTTAGTTTGGGCTTTTCTATTTTACCGGTAGGGTTCCTTGGAACGTCACCAAAAAAAATTTTACGGGGCCTTTTGTAACGGGGTAAGGTTTCACAGTACCCATAGGCCTTTTCTTCGGTCATATCCTTTCCCGGTTTTACTTGTATAATGGCGGCTACGATTTCTCCCAACCGTTCATCAGGGATCCCGATGACGGCCGCATCCTGTATCTTCTGGTTTTCCATGAGGAACGCTTCGATTTCCACGGGAAAGATGTTCTCTCCCCCGGAGATGATGACATCTTTTTTCCGGTCAACAAGCCAGATAAACCCATCTTCATCCACCCGTGCCATATCCCCTGTGAGTAGCCACTCATCAATGAGGGCCTCTTTGGTTGCCTGGGGGTTCTGATAATACTCCTTCATCACACCAGGACCCTTGACCATTAGTTCTCCAGGCTCGCCCGTTGCCACCTCTTTCAAGTCATAGTCCACAATCTTGTATTCCCAATCAAAGCCGGGGAGGCCAATGGCACCCAACTTGTGGAGGTTCTCCATCCCCAAGTGGACGCAGCCGGGACCTGTGGTTTCACTCAAGCCATAATCTGTATCATATTCATGATGCGGAAAAACCTTCTTCCAGTTCTTTACAAGGCTGGGCGGTACAGGTTGAGCACCGATGTGCATCAACCGCCACTGGTCCAGTTCATAGTCCCCTAAGTTCAAATCCCCGTTCTCAATGGCCACGAGGATATCTTGGGCCCAGGGAACCAACAGAAAGACCACGGTGACCTTTTCCTCTGCAACGGCCTCGAGGATCCACTGGGGCTTTACCCCTTTCAGAATCACCGCCTTGGCACCCACCACAAAGTTTCCAAACCAGTGCATCTTGCCTCCAGTGTGGTAGAGCGGAGGAATACAGAGAAAATTATCTTCATGAATTAGGTAATGATGACGGTTTTCGATGATACATGCGAATTCAAGGTTCCTGTGGGTCAAAAGTATCGGTTTTGGGGTTCCCGTGGTTCCAGAAGTGAAATAGAGTCCGGCCTCATCCAGAATACTGATTGGTATATTGGGATTCTCAGTGGACCCTGTCTTTAAAAACTCGTCAAAGGCCTCTGAATAGTTAGGTTTCATATCCATAGGGCCTAAAAAGACATAATCTGTGATGGTTACAAAATCTTTTTTGATGGCATCAATACGGTCAACGAACTCCTCGCCGAAGATTATGACCTTGGCCTCGGCAATTTCAGCACATTTTAGGATATCATTGGCAGCAAACCTAAAATTCAGTGGAACAGCCCATGCACCAGTTCTCAGAATCCCAAAATAAGTTGGGAGCCATTCAAGACAATTCATCATGAGATGGATGACCTTGTCTCCTTTTTTTACCCCTTTCCCTATCAGGGCATTAGCTACCCTGTTTGCCATGTCATCAAATTCTTGCCACGTGATGACTATCCTTTTGTTCTTTTCGGGTTCTCTTTCGATAAGGGCAACCTCATCACCATACATTCTGGCATTCCTGGCTAATATCTCTGTGATAATCATGGGTTTATGTCCGAGATAAGACTTACATTTTAGCTAAATAATAACTTTAGGAGACATATCACATGGAATCAACGTTAATCACCGAGAAATAAATAATAAAGTTGCTTTCAGGTATTTTTTTGAAGGTGGGCTTTGGCCACTGGGAGGAAGGGGGAATCTTTGTGTTCTTTTATGAATAGCCCAAGAATCTCCTTTTCTTTTTCAGGCCTATTGTCAAGCCTGTAGAGACGTGCTAAATTTAACATGGCCGCTTCCTTAAAAGGATTATCAGGAAAATTTATACTGGGGACCAAGGTCTCTATAGCTATCTTGATATCACCCTTTGCCTCATAACATGTAGCCAAAGCAATATTTACAAGGGATTTATACTGGGCATCCCCTGAAACCTTATCTAAAAACTCTCGGTATAAAACAATTGCCTCATCGTATTTTTTTTCAAGGAACTTCAGGTTAGCAACCTGAGGAAGGGCCAATCGAGCTGCCTTTGACAAGCCATATTCATCTATTACCTTTGAAAACAACTTATTTGATTCCTGCAATTTTTCAGGATCTACATTGGGGTCTATTGTTTTAGTCAAGGTATCATAGGCCGTATTGTAGGCATTTTGCCCTTTCTCATTTATGTATCCAGAGTATGTATGGAATGCAAAATAAGAAACAACAATAATAGCAATTGCCAATCCTATGTATTTAAGAAAACGGATTTGGGACCTGATAAAGGTCGCAGCCCTGCTGGAAAAGGCCACAAATTCATCCGGTTTTTTTAAGAGTTCTTTCCTGGTTGTTTTTTTCTTTGCCATTATATACTTCTCTGTGTAGAGATAGTTTCAAAACACTGTGCGCAAAAACCTGTTAACAGAACCCCTGAGTTGAGTCAAGGCAAAAAGAGGCCTTTTTTTGAAAGGAGATCTGCCTCGGTGACACATCTGTATAACTTCCTGAATTTGATTGACTTACTTCCTGTCTACTACATCTATCTCCTGCTTGGCATGTCCGCATTTGTGGAGAATGTCTTCCCTCCTATCCCGGGTGATACAATCACCGCATTTGGAGCCTTCCTCGTTGGAACAAAAAAATTGAATTTTTTGGGCGTGTATCTCTCTACCACGTTAGGAAGCCTTTCTGGCTTTATGTTTCTCTTCTGGATCGGAAGTCTGTTAGGAAGACGATTTTTTATTAGGAGAGATTACCGTTTTTTTAAGGCTAAGGACATCCGGCGGGCCGAAGAATGGTTTCGAAGGTATGGCTACTATCTAATACTATTAAACAGGTTTCTTCCTGGAATCCGATCAGTTATTTCCATATCCGGGGGAATATCAAAATTAAGAGTTCTCAAAGTTACATTTCTTGCCCTTATAAGCTCCTGTGCATGGAATCTGATCTGGATATTCTTAGGTTACGAAATGGGCACAAACTGGGATGTGGTAAGAGAGAAGATAGAACAAATAATGGTCCGCTATAACTATATAATCCTGGCATTAGTAGGGCTGGTGATCCTGTTCTTTTATATAAGGAAAAAAATAAAGAGGATGTGAAACATTGTATTATTTCGTCTCGTCAACAACCCAATCTAAAAAAGCGCTGTTTCCATCCAGAATTGGTAAGCTCACGATGCATGGGCAGGAATAACTGTGTATTGATTTTACCTTTTCAATCAACTCAGGAACAAGTGATTCTTTGGTCTTGGCAATAAGGATCACTTCCTTCTCGTCTTGGATTTCACCTTCCCACCAGTATATAGAATTTACATTATCAATGATATTAACGCATGCTGCCAACCTGTCTGAAACCAGCTTTTTGCCAATATCTTTGGCCTCTTCCGCATTGCCAGCCGTAATATAAATAAAGTTAACGCTCATCACTTCCTCCCGACCCATGTAGGAATATGATATAATAAGAAGCCCCTTTTTCCTGAAGGAAGAATAGAGAAACCAACCTTGTGAGTCAAGTTTTACTTATGAACGACATGTTGTGGATGTGGCGCTGTTTACCAGGGCCTTTAAGAATTTAGGTGTTAGACTGAGCAGCTCTTGATCTGGTTTTTGAGAATTAGGTGATAGGGAAAGAAAAATTGATATAATTAAGGCATACCTTATCCTCTATGAAGCTTATGATCTTCATTTTTCCCTGGCATTTGGGGAAGATAAGAGGGGCAGCCTTATAGAGAGGCTATGGACGTAAAGAAAATATCGACATAAGATTTTGGGTATACTGATGATAAAACGGCGATAGCCTCCGGTTCGTAGAGCCTTCGCCTCAGAGAGGATACTACCTTGATAATTTCCTGGCGAAGCCATTCTCCGAATTCCACCGTCAAATTAGGGTTTGGACAACAGCCCGTTTTTAATTGACACACAAATTACTTTATCTTATTTTATATTTCCTTCACTTAAAAGTAGGTTATTGTTATCTAACCCACAGATTATTTTTTAAGTTAGGCGAAATTTATTTTAACACCAAGACTATAAATAAGAAGATAAGATGACAGCCGAAATAGCGATAATGAATAAAGAGGCTATAGCGCTTGCATCCGATAGTGCAGTTACAATGATCGGAAAAGCAGATCAGAAAATTTTTACCTCTGCTAATAAGCTTTTTACCCTGTCAAAATATCATCCCGTCGGAATCATGATTTATGGGAGTGCAATTTTTATGGGGGTTCCCTGGGAGACAATAATTAAAGTTTTTAGAAATAACTTAAGTGAAAAAAAATTTAATACGTTGAAAAAATATACCAATGCTTTTATAGAGTTTTTGGACAATGGTAATCCACTATTCCCAGATTCTTTGCAGGATGATTATTTCCATGGCTCTATTCATGCTTATTTTGAGCTTATTAAAAATGCTATTATAGAAAAAGTGGAATCGATCATTAATGAAAAACATGAAATTACTAAACAAACAACAAAGAAGATTGTATCAGATATAATAAAAGAGCACTGCGAAAAATGGGAAAAAGTCGATAATATTCCATCAATTCCGAAAAGTTTTAATAAGAAACTAATTGATAAATATGAAAAAATTATCTCTAAGGAAATAAAAAATGTTTGAAGAATTATCTATATCTAAAGTTCATTTAAATCAATTAAAGAAAATTGTGGGAAGTTTATTTTCAAAATTTCCAGAAGGTATTGAAAAAGGAGGTATTTCTGGGGCTGTAATTGCTGGTTTTGGGGAGAAAGATATCTTTCCTTCACTTGAGTCATTTCATCTTGAAGGAGTAGTTTATAATAAATTGAAATATAAAAGGCACATATCTCAAAAAATAGACTTTCAAACTACTGCTTCACTTATTCCATTTGCGCAAAGTGAGATGGTGGCAATATTCATGGAAGGTGTTGATCCGTCTTACAGAGATGTTGAGGAAAGTTATTTATCCAAGATATTTAGTGAATATGCAGTAATAATTGTTGACAATATAAAAGGATACACGATTGAAGAAAAAGAGAAACTAAAAAGAAAATTGGTAGGTATAGGGAAGGAAATACTTAAAGATCTTGGAAAGAAGTTAGGAGATTACATTGAAGAAACATATAGTAGCCCGGTTACAACAGTTATTTCAATGCTTCCAAAAGACGAACTTGCAGCAATGGCAGAGTCCCTTGTTAACCTAACCTCTTTTAAGCGCAAAGTTACAATGGAGAGTGAAACAGTAGGAGGGCCAATTGATGTTGCTGTAATTTCTAAAGGTGATGGGTTTATATGGATTAAGAAAAAACATTATTTTAAAGCAGAGCTAAATGCCCAATTCTTCGCAAACTATTACAAGGAGGTATGATATGAATAGAGGCAAAGAGAAAAAACAAGCAGTTCGTTCAATGATGGAATTCGAGAAACAATATTTCCCAAAGTCTTTTAAAAGAAGAATGACAGAAAAACTTACAGACGCGCGTGCTTTGGGGATTAGTTTATCAACAGATACTTTAGATAAAATCAGAAGACAGATGAGAAAATGAACCACACCTAAAACATTGTAAAAAACATTATATAAAAGCATTCTTTTAAAAATAACCCTTAATCGAGTGTCCCATGAACTGTAAACCCCATTTCTCATATAGGGAAATGGGGTTTTTTAGCCAATGGCGAGTTTTATGAAAAAAATTAGACCATAACTTGCGATAAAAATCCCCTTTTTCGGAAGAGAAGAATAGTGGTATTACCCTTGGGTATCAAATTTTAATGATCAACTCCATGTTGTGGATATGGTACTGTTGACCAGGGTCCTGATAAATTTAGGTGTTGAACTGAATTGCTCTTGATCTGTTTTTTTTGATTAGGTGATCGGAAACGGGAAAATGAAAATCAGGCTGACAATACTTATTTGCATTCTTGGAGTATCTTCATCTTTCATATCATTTTCGAAAAATAATTACATTGAAATGTCATTATATCTCGTTGAATAACTTCAATTTATAGGGTAAGGTCTTAAATATTTCTAAAGATAAGGTTTGGAAAAAGCCTGAATTTTTACTGAAGAAATGAAAAAAGAAGCTTCAAATTGAGTACCCGTTATCGGTGATATTAGTCTATTATGAACCACATAAGAATATACACTTGCATAATAGATGGACATGTCTGAACGAAAATTTCTTTTAGAAGCAATAGCTGATGTTGAAGCTCGTCTCAAAGATCTTGATAGAGAAAAAAGCAAAATTGCTGAAGATTTGTCTGGTCTTCGTTGCCGTTTGGCCTGTCTATCTAAGAGCCTGGTCATCAAAGAACCCCCCTTACCATTTGGATTGTCTGTAACCAAAAACTCACCACCTGAAGATAAAATTCAATTATTTCGAAGCCTGTTTAGGGGCCGTGAGGATGTTTACCCACGCTATTGGCAAAGTCAAAAGAGCGACAAGAAAGGCTATAGCCCAGTCTGTAAAAATGAATGGAAAACGGATCTATGCAGGAAACCAAAAGTCAAGTGTGGTGATTGTGCAAATCGTGACTTTGATCCGGTTACGGATAAAGTTATAAGGTATCACCTTGAAGGAAAGTTCGCGATCGGCGTTTACCCCCTTCTTCAAGACGAAACCTGTTATTTTTTAGCCGTAGATTTTGACAAGAAATCGTGGATGAAAGACGCACAGGCCTTCATAGAAACCTGTCGTCTTTTCAAGGTTCCGGCAGCTCTGGAGCGATCACGTTCCGGCAAAGGGGGACATGCTTGGATCTTCTTTACTTCCCCTGTTTCAGCGTCAATAGCACGCCAGCTCGGGTGTTACCTTATTACCGAGACCATGTCTCGCCGTCATCAATTGGAAATGGATTCTTATGATCGCCTCTTCCCGAACCAGGATACTGTGCCCAAAGGTGGATTTGGCAACCTGATTGCTCTTCCCTTTCAAAAAGGACCAAGAGAGTCAGGGAATACCGTCTTTATTGACGAAAAATTTCAGCCCCTTTCAGATCAGTGGGCATTCCTGTCTTCTTTCATTCGTATGAGCCCAACAGACGTAAAATCAATTGCAAACGAAGCCAACCAACGCGGTAATGTGATTGGAATTCCTCTTAATACCTCTTCCCAAAAAGCCCTTAGAAGTGAAATTGCTCAGCTACTGCCAAAAAGTATTAGTGCTACTCTCAGTAATCTCATCTATCTGGAGAAGAAAGGAATCCCTTCACCGCTCCTTAATCAGCTTAAGCGGCTTGCAGCCTTTCAGAATCCCGAATTCTATAAAAGACAAAAGATGCGCTTTTCCACAGCGCTAACACCTAGAATCATATGTTGCAGTGAGGAATATCCAAAACACCTTGCTTTACCAAGGGGCTGCCTTGATAAAATCCAGGATTTGCTCAACGAAAATGGAATAAAGTTCAACTTAAAGGATAAACGAAATACGGGAAAGATTATAGATGTCTCTTTTCGTGGAAATCTAACAACTGTTCAACAGATGGCTGTAGAAAGCTTATTAGAAGATGATATGGGAATTCTCGTTGCTCCATCCGGGATTGGAAAAACTATAGCTGGCGTTTATATGATTTCAGCACGAAATGTGAACACTTTAGTGCTGGTTCACAGGAAGCCCATCCTGGATCAATGGATAGACCACCTTAAGACATTTTTAGAAATAGGCCACGGAAAGATTGGACAAATTGGAGGTGGCAAACAGAACAGAACAAGGTTTGTTGATGTGGCAATGCTTCAAAGCCTCGTTAGAAAAGGGGAAGTAAAGGATATAGTTGGTGATTACGGATACGTAATAGCCGATGAGTGTCACCATGTCTCTGCTTTCTCTTTCGAACAGGTACTCCGAAAAGCAAAAGCCAGGTTCGTAACAGGATTAACAGCAACTCCCTATCGCCGTGATGGTCACCAGCCGATCATTACCATGCAATGCGGTCCAATAAGATATGTAATAAAATCTAAAAATCAATTGGCAGAACAGGTAGTTGATCATCGCCTTATTTATAGGAAAACTAAATTTTGTATGCCACCTGGTCATAATGATGCTAACATCCATGACGTTTACTCAGCCCTAATATTAGACGAAGAAAGAAACCAGCTTATATTTGAGGATGTACTCTCCGTTCTGGAGGAAGGCAGATCACCCATTATCCTTACTGAACGTAAAGACCACCTGGAGATTTTGGCACAAAAATTAAGCAGTTTCACGAGGAATCTCCTTATCCTCCAGGGTGGCATGAGAATAAAAAAGCGTAGAGAGGTGATGGAACGGCTTGCTTCTATCCCCAAATCAGAAGAGCGAGTTCTATTGGCAACCGGTCGTTATATCGGAGAAGGTTTCGATGATGCCCGTCTTGATACTTTATTCTTAGCCATGCCAGTTTCATGGAAAGAGACTCTTGCTCAATACGCAGGGCGCTTGAATCGTATTTACTCTGGCAAAAAGGAAGTCCGTATATACGATTATGTCGATCAAAATGTTCCCATGCTCATGCGAATGTACAAAAAACGCTAAAAAAATTACCGAACTATTGGTTATAGGCTTGTAACTTGAAATACTTATATTTCAAATCATTATAATTTTAATTCTGCCATAGATTCATCTGTGACATTGGGGGTGGTTTTGGACTGGTTTCTTGTTCAGAAGGGTGTGGAGGAGACTCAATCTTTTTGGGCCTTTTTTTATTTGGATCGGACAGCTTTGCTCCGAGCTTTTCCAAAAAATCTCCTACATTCTGTCTGTTTAGGCCTATTATGCCTAACTCATGTAGATCTTTGTTCTCTTCACAATCGGTCGTAAAAAGCGGAACGTTTGAAGACATAAGTTGTTTGGCCAAGGTCAAGGTCTTAGTCCCATTTTTAGCAAAAGGGAAAAATACTACATCACTCATCATACATGCAATGTAATTTCTTTCAATAATATTCTTCCGCATCATCTTTCCAATATCGGGGTCTACTATAGAAAGCATCAACAATTCGTTTTCCTCGGCCCTCCTAAAATATTCCTCCCTCTCTGGAAACTCATGAAATGGCGGATGAAACCTTGTCTTCAGAAATGATTCAAAGCTCTCTTTTGCCAAGCCCTTGGAGCTGAAAAGTGTAACGTCTTGATTGGATCTCCACAAACCCAACCGAAATATCTCGGTTTCCATCACAGAAAAGCAGCTGCCAATATAATTGACATCATATTCTCTAACGGTGAATAGGAGCTGGTTTGCCTCCATCAATCCAAGGCCGGTTATGGAATCTGCAGAAAATATCCCCATAGTAAATTCGTCCAATAGTTCAAGGGGGCCCCAGTAATAGATTCGCCCTGGCGCATCTTGATTTAGCCTTGCAATTAACTTTTGAGGATACTTAGGGTCATCTCTTTCTAAGATTTTATATTCCATAGCCTTTGAACCAGGTTTTCTATTTCATTTTCTATGGTTATGATATCCTTTTCTTCAGATACCCATTTATGGGCCTTAATGGATAGGGTTGCTAGTTCCTTATGTAAAGGATCCTTTTCATCAAAGACTGGAATGCCCAGTGTCTCCATAACCGATGGTGCACCAAAACCCCTCCCCGGGGCTGAGAAGCTTTTGATATATTCGTCTACGATATTGGAATTTAGTATAGCACAAAGATAGTGGGCTTCCATTTTCTTTTCAAGGGCAAAAAAGGATGTGGTATCTGTCGAGATAACCGTCTTTCTCCCAAAAGGAACACGTTTGTTTGATAAGACTGTCGCCACCATTTTGGAAGCCATACGTTTCCAAACAACCCGGTATTTGGCAAGCGAATAGTTTCCTATACCGTACATTGCGTAAAACTCTGTATCTTCCGCAAACTGTCGTACGATTTTTGAACCGCGAGTTAACAAGATTTCCTTAAACTGTTTGAGGTAGGCATATGTAAGAGGTAGTTGAAGTGACAACCATGATGCTGGATATGGTTTTCTTTTTGTAGGATCCTGTGCCAACAGCACATAGAAATTTACCCCAAACCCAAAACGAACCAGATCGCCGCCGCTTAATGCCGGGTAAACGAGATCATTCTCAATGGAGTTGGTTACTGCCGGGACTGTTCTCTTTCCTCGGTCATGCATATTTGAAACGACTAATAAACCATCAGGGCGGACCTCCTTGATCTGCAGCCAGAAAACCCCATAAGGTTCAACCCTGGCCCCTAAATAGGCCTTGTAAGGATTCAAGCCTTTGACCTTTTTTATGATGGAAAAAGAAGCCTTATCAATTGTCTGCCATGAGGAATTCAACTTGTTGGGATCAATGGGGATAGCGTCCAGAGATCGACGTATTGTGTTAGTTTTTACTTGTTCCAGACCCCACTCTATAGGAATGGTGCCCAGGCCCGACCTTCTTTTCCATTGGATGACAGGCACAGGATAGGATGTCTTTGTTCCCTTCTCCATTATAAAAATTGATGTCTTATTGGCAGCCTGAAACGGCTTTAGATTTACCATATCTTCCATTCCAAGCATTTTTAGTGGTATCTTTTCATTTGCCAGTTCAAAACCCCTAAATCCCTCGCCTGCACCTTTGGATTTGAATGCCTCAATAGTAATAACAAAACCCAATATTCCTTCTTCATCCAGATAATGGTCTGCACAAGCATAGGTAAAAAGCATGGAAAAATCTTTCTCCCCAGCGCCCAGTCTGGTTTCATGTCCCCTAAGGGAAAACAGGCCATACCCCTTCCAGAGGTCAAGGGTTCTTTCCCGGTAATGATCGGATAGATATCCCCATCGAATCCACGGTGGATTTCCTAAAACGTAATCAAACTTCCCCATATAGACAGGGGCAAAGGCATTTTTGATATATCGAGCCCAGATGCCGTTCTCGCCTATCTTTTCAAGATCTGATATCTGCTCAAAAACCTTAAGCAGGAGGTTATGATTCTTTTCAGACGTTGGAATCTCTTTTGCCAGGAGGTTTGAGAATTTTAATTGGGAATATTTTCCCTGGATTGCTATATCAACCAGTCCGGCAAATCGGTCAATTCCTTCTTTATCCTGCATAGCCAGAGGAAAAATATAATCTTCCTTAGTAGTGGTGAAAACCACCTGGTTCATTTTCCATCCGCCGGTTTTAACATAGGTGGTTGGTGTAAGAACAGAATCGCACAAAAAAACGGGAATTGAGATCGGCCTGACATACGGTATAAAAGGAGAAAAGGCAATTAGGTAATTGGTCCGTGCGGCCAGCACAGCCAAAGGATTCAAATCAAACCCAACGATATTGTTTAGAATCTCTTTACCGACTTTGACCATTTCAACCCGTTTTTTGGATACCATTTTATCTTTGACCATTTGGATGGCCTGTATCAAAAAAGTGCCAGAACCACATGCAGGATCAAGAAATCGGGTTGAAACGTCCCCATCATATCCGCTCTTTTGGATAAGGTGCTGAGCCAACCAATCTGGCGTATAATATTCACCAAGATCATGCCGCAATTTCTTTGGAACAATCAATTCGTAAAGTTTTTTTAACAAATCTATAGTCCATTCCGGCTCCAAAATGGGCGTCGTTGGTTCAAATTCTGCCATAGATCTGGCAATGTTGCGGAAAATACTGGCCAAGGCAGGTGACCAGGCATCAAGATACCATCGAAAAAAATCCGCTTCGAGAAAGTTAGTTATTCCCCTATCATTAAAGTCGAGGCCACTTTCTAAACGGGCCAACCGATCTTTCAGTTTGGCATCATTGAGATTCCCGATGTCTTTTACAAATGAAACAACTGCTTGATGCTTTTGCAGCGCCAAGAGTTCAATGGCTATAACCTTCATAAGAAAGGCATAATAGGTGTGGATCGAAAAGAGGAGTTGTTTCAGGCGTACACCCCCTGGCATTCCATAAAGACTTGCGGTTTCAGCAGCTTCTTTTTCAGCCTTTTTCAGTTCCTGACCATATACAACACCAAAAATGCGATCCCATTCTTTATAAAAGGTCTTTATCCTGGAACTCTTGCTGAATCTTTGTGACCGCATTGCCGCTGAATATATCTCTGAAACAGCCTGCCGGGCGAGCGGGTTATCCGGGCCAAAAACCAGCGCCAAAGCCTCCGCTGTCAAAGGCCGCCTGGCAGCGGCCCTTACAAAAATAAGCAGGTTAGCCAGGCTATCCTCTTTGATTTCATATGGGCCTAAACTACAAAACCCTACTGCTACAGGTTTTGAAGGAAATAGCTCTTTCTGGGCTTCTTCAATAGGGATGGGAGTGGACAGGATACGTTCAGTGCGAGAATAATGCACAAAAATTATTTTCAGGCCATCAATAGCCACTCCAACGGCTTTTTCAAGAAATTCTTGTTCATTTGGGCGATGGGAAAGAGACTCTTCGGTAAGGTATTTCTGTAATTGGGATTCAGCCTGTTTAATATCCCTTGAACTTTGTAATTTCCCAGGCCTCTTATACTCAACAATTAAATATCCATACACTGCATCCATCTGCGCTCTAAGGGCGGTTCGTTTTTCATACTGGACAATCTCAATATTTATTCCAATTTGCTGGTATGCCTTCTGAAAAATAGGCTCAAGCACCATTTTTAGATCTTCTTCTGTTTTGGCAGATTGAGCAGCCATTTTTATCTTTTCGGCCATGCTCTTTGTATTGATCTGCCAGTATTCTTTAGTCTGATTTTCCATAAGGCTTGAGTGAGTTATTAAACAGGGAAAAAGTAAATTTTAATAGACTAATCATTGAAATTACTAACCATGAATACTAATTAAAATACTATCTGGCGCAAAATAAATCAATTCAATATTTTCTTGCTGAATTTTCCTACAGCCTGTTGAGATGTGATATCTAAAAATCCTGGCATGGATGTCCTCGAAATTCCGTAGGCTCCTTGGTTGTGGCATATGAGGGTATTGCCAGATTAAAGGCAGGTAAACATTTTTTCCAGGTGAACTATTACATATTTTCTGATAATATCTTGAACATTACAAAACATTTGATATTAACCAATAGGTGTGTTATTGAATTTTTGAATTTTCATGTGATTATTTTCTCAAGCTGTTAAGCCTTTATAAAGACTATAAAACATTCAGAAAAGGAGATTTGAAATGACTGCAAAACTGATTAAGGGCACCGAAATTAGGGAGCAAATCCTTAAGGAAATCAAAGAGGAGGTCCAGAAAATCAAAGAGGAACAAGGTGTCGTGCCCGGTCTTGTGACTATCCTGGTCGGCGAAAACCCTGCATCTGTATCCTATGTTACACTCAAAATCAAAACCGCTACTGATCTGGGATTTAAAGAAATACAAGATAATCAGCCTGAAGACCTTTCCGAAGATGATCTGCTATCCCTTATTGATAAGTACAATAAAGATGATACGATTCACGGTATTCTGGTCCAGTTGCCGCTTCCTAAGCATATTGATGAAAAGAAGGTCTTAAACGCTATTGATCCCGATAAGGACGTTGACGGTTTTCATCCTGTAAATGTGGGGCGTCTCATGATTGGTGGGTCCGAGGTCAAGTTCCCTCCCTGTACGCCTGCGGGCATTCAGGAAATGATAGTCCGGTCTGGAGTGGAAACAAGCGGTGCGGAGGTCGTTGTCGTAGGCCGTTCCAATATAGTGGGGAAGCCGATCGCAAACATGTTGCTTCAGAAAGCCGATGGTGCCAATTCAACAGTGACCATAGTTCACACGCGCACAAAGGATATGGCCTTTCACTGTAAACGAGCGGATATTTTGATTGTTGCCGCAGGGGTTCCCGGGCTTGTGAAACCTGAATGGATTAAACCGGGTGCATGCGTGATTGATGTCGGCGTTAACCGTGTTGGAGAGAAGATCAGCGAAAAGACCGGCAAGAAGGTGGCCATCCTTCGCGGAGATGTAGATTTTGATGCGGCCAAGGAAATCGCCGGGTGGATTACACCGGTGCCGGGCGGTGTGGGCCCCATGACCATCACTATGCTTATGAAAAATACTCTCAAGTCCCTAAAGTTTAGGTTGGGACTCGCTTAAATAGTTACTGTGCAAAAGGGGATTGGAATTTATTCCAATCCCCTTTATTTGGTCTATGCTTCCTGACCATCCAGGGAAAACTTCCCTGAGATGATAAGAAAGTAGAGTACAACCATAACTATCTCCACGCCGAGCACAGCCCACCAGGAGCCCAACCATGCCCATACAACACCGCCAAATACAAAGCCCGGAATAATCATAATCATTCCAATACCAAATTTTCTAATAGTATCCATATAAGTTTCCTCCAATAACATATTGAGATTTCATAAAAATATGGAGATCAAAATCATACAACTATTATAAAAAAAGGTGGTTTGAGGTCAAGCATTTACGGATAGCAGAATTGGCTTGATTTTATTAAAAAAAGGAGTAAATTTATTAACCTCAAAACCATCTCGGGGCGTGGCGCAGCCTGGTAGCGCACCTGCTTTGGGAGCAGGGAGTCGGAGGTTCAAATCCTCTCGCCCCGACCAGCCTAATAATCCTGCTAATGGTCACGTTATGTGCTGACATCAATGCAAGCATTTCTCCTTGTCAATTAAGCTTTGACCTCAATTTCATTCAACCGACCCGGGTGTGCTTGCGAACCCATTCTGGTATGGTTTGAAGGTTATAATAGTGCCCCATCGTGTAAAAGCATGTGGAGGAGCACAGGGGCAAACATTTCTCTTTCACGGCCTGCAATTCTTCTTCATCGAATCTAGGCTCCCAGATGCGGCCCCAGTCGTGGTCGTAACTGATCAGGTCAAAGCAGGGGGAAAGCGTGCCGTCCGGACGGAGCAGGGCGCCGTTGTGCCCTGCCCTGCAGTCCCAGGGCCGCATAAGGCCCCGCATTCGTTCCTTAAATGCCTTGAGGTGCGCAATTGAGTTGACCATGGGCCAGCCCAGTCGCTGTTTTTCTATGATCCAGTCCAGGAGCTCATCAACTTCTTCGTACTGATCCGGTGAAATGCTCAACATATCATCGTGATGCTTGTAATGATCCACCTCGACGAAGCTTTGGGGCGGCTCATTGAGATGGTAATCGGTCCCTATGTGATTCTGGTGGGCAATCTCTGTAAGCAGCTTGGTGTCCTTGATATTGTTCCTACATATATTGATATTGAAGAAGACAAGGTAACCATATTTCTTCTGCCGTTCCACCAGGTACCGGAACTGGGGCTCAATATTCAGCAAGGCCTTGGGCAGGCCTTTTCGTGGGGCTACACAATCCACGGCCAGGTTTATGGCAGCCACTCTGGCTTGGCCGACTTCGTCTATAAAAGCTTTGTCCATTAGATACCCGTTAGTGGGCAGATACATGAAGAAACCGTTTTCCGCGCCATATTGAACGACCTCCAGGACAAAGTCCTTTCGCAATAGCGGCTCACCTCCCATGAGGGAAATGACACGGCAGCCGAGGGATTTGAGCCAGTCCACTGCGCTCTTGGCCGTCTCAAGGTCCATGCCGGGTAGATTATTGTTGTACTGGAAGCAGTAGTGGCAGTCTATATCGCATTGCCACTCAGTGTAGAGATAACATAGCAAGGGCCGGAACTCGTTCTGATGAATTCGTGAGTTTATGTAAGGAACCACCCACCTTCGAAAGGCCCGAACTCCGTTACCAGCCTTATAATGCAATTGTTCGAACATCATTATTCGTTTTCATGAAGTTGTTGTTCAGTTAAACATGTAGAGCAAGTCTTTCCCCATAGGGAGACGGTCCTGTTCTCCCCGTAAACTCTCAAATGAGCTATCCATCCTCCAGTAATTTTTTAGTCTTCCTTCTTATTTTTTCCTGAAATGATATTTTCAATCTTCATACAGATGAAGACCTTCCCATTTAATTCTTTTCTAAAACAAATAAGACAATAAAGAAAAATTTGTCAATGGAAATGAGAGATCGGTTTTATAAAATTTGACTATTTATCTATTGATTTAGGGCTTGGTGATCTGAACGGCTTCGAACAAGGATGGTGGGATGGTGAAAGGAAAATAGAGCCCTAAAATTTTTTCTGGGCATTCTTGACAAATTTTTCAGAATGATTGTTTTTTAAATAATCTAATAATCATCATTAATATCAAATAGTTAGAAATCTTTAACTGTTTGCATGTCGTCTTTTTCGTAGCAAATCAATGATTAAAAACCTGGCTTTTTTAAATTCTTTCATTTTTTAAAAGGAGGATTTGAAAAATGAAGATTAGGTCTTTAAATGACAGGGGATTGGTCCTGAGGATCGAGGAGGAAGAGAAAACCTCGGGAATGTTTTGGGGACATCTTGGGTCGGCATCGTCCTTGAAAACCGGCTTTTTTTCGTTTACCCTGCATGTCACATGATAGTTAAGCTTTGATCCCGATTTCAATTCCCTGTTTCCGCTCAAGGAAATTGAATTGAGTAATGTTTTTCATATTGACAGGTCGAGCGCCCATTTCAATCAGAGTTTTATTATATTCACTTTCAAAGGTATAAAGGGGCTTGTTCAAAGATAGGATTTCATCGCTCATCTCTTCAATCTTGCCATCAGCCTCGGCATGGGCAACAAAAACCGCCTTAGCCATAATAGCTATAAATTGATTTCGCAATTGAGATGTTTTGGCGGTGTGCCTTTTTATCTTTTTTTCGAAGGGGGATAAAAAGAGGAGCCGACCCTCATCCAAAGGTTGTCTAAAGATTTTCCTGACAAGCATATTTTCGATGCTTCGCGCAGGACAGAGGATAATAGGTTGGGTCCCCTTTAACAAGAGGTCAAGACAGTCCTTTTCAATCGGAGAGTGAAAGCCGCCTATGACAGTGATCTCATTTTCTCGTAAGGATCTGGCAAGGTCATATGTCCGTAAAATGAGGTCTCCCGGACATATGACGGAACAGAAAAATCCGAGCTGGGGCCTTTTAAGGATATCTAAATTCCCGAGTGCCCATACATGGGGAAAAAGCACACGGGTCTTTTTATTTCTAAGGGAGGAGGGATAATTCCTGTTTCTTGGCTGTATTATGGTGATATCAAAAGGCATATTTTCGTGCCTATCCCTGATTTATCCCTAAAATTAGGTATAGGTTAGGGATAGAAAATTTATCCAGAATTTTTCCTGGCAAATTCTGGATAAATTCTGGATATATGATGACCTAATCCGCTTCCGGTCCTTTTTGCTCAAGGCTTCGAAATCTTCATGCATTTCCCTTAAGGGGATTTATGGTGTTATATCCAATAAGTTTCGCAACACCGCAAAGGCTGTCATCAGCCGCCACGAAAGCCCAATCTTCTTCGAATAGGAGACTAAAAGTGCCTAGATGCAGCGCATCCAGGGCCTTGAGTCCGTGTGTTCTTCCATGATTTTTCATAAGAAGCGTTGCTTCCTCAAGAACAGCATGCCCTAAGGGTTCAATATTGAATCGGTCCACCTGGTCCTCAAAAGAATTAACAGCCATATTTAACTGCTCCTCATCCAGTTCCTTGTTACGAAATCTCCTGAAAACTGCGCTCAAAAATTCCAGGCGTGCAAGCTCCAAAATATAGACCTCATTATTCCAGTTAAGAATGAGATCTGTGACTGCTTCTGTTCCTTCTTCTTCATGGAAGAACTTTACCAGCGCCGAAGTATCAAAGAATAGATTCATATCCTATCTTCTCTTTCCTGTATTATATCTTCAGATAGCGAACCTTTGCACTGTTTCAATGCCTCCCTCACCTTTAAGTAGTCGGTGTTGGTCGCTTTTCTTTTTTTGGTCTGATCCGTACGCTTTAACTCTGTTATGAGGTCATATACTCGAGCTAATGCCTCAGGCTTCAATTCTTCCAGCCTTTTTATTGCCTGCTCCTTTAACTTCATCAAAATCACCTCCTCGATTGGTTTATAGGTAAGCTTGAAAGGCCGCTTTTCAAATATCCATGTTTTTCCACTTCGTCTTCCCTACGCGGATGTACGCTCCTTTTGGAAGTCCAGCCTGCTTGTAAAAGCATGGTTTCTGAGCCGCAGGTATCTCATCGATCTCTACAGCAACAACGGTTTCATCGTCTACTTCGTCTACCGTGAACTCCGGCCTCAGTGTCGGCTCCATCAGTTCAGACGACAGATTGATATCTTCCTGCAACCTGTGAGCATCCCCAACGCCTACTATCGAAAAATCAGAAGACTCATCAAGACCGAACAGAATGACACCACCTCCGGACCGATTAGCAAATGCGGACACGGGCTCATATAACCGCTTAGGTGTGCCATGACGCGCAGCTTTCACTTCCGCATGATCAGATTCGCTCAGGCGCTTTTGTATATCTTCAATTAGATTTCTTAGCTCTTCCCTGGTCATATTTAGATACGGAAAATTAAACGATTGTATTCTAGAGCAGTGGTCTAAATTTAAAAGCATTTCATGGCTTCCACTGTCATAGGGTTTTAGTGGCCGGAAACTTTTTATCTTAGGTCATGCAAATGATAACTGGTTGTAATTATATGAAATTATTGATTAGTATTTTAGCAAAACAATGCCCGGTGTCAACAACTATCCTTATTATAATCTATTTCAGTGATTTTCAATTAATTTCACCCTAATTTTTTCAGATTGTTGCCTATTTATTCGGATGACAGATTGCCCAGTCACCAGGCATACGCAAAAGGGGGACAAAGCACACACTCATCTTTTTTCAGATCCTCGGAGCACTCGTGGAAAAATTTCATTTATCTTCTCGACCCAGAAGAAACCTGACCCAAATCCATCCTAAAAGACAGCCAAGAACATAATGTGGAAAATCCCACCATACAAATGTGGTGCCTATGAGGGCACTGCCCAGAAAGGATGAGCGTATTGTCTCGAGGAATGCTGGGTACCATAACTGAAGGAATTCAAGGATACAGGTGATGATGAACACATAGATGGGGATAACATTCGCGGAACGTTTTGAAGGGAAGAAAAGGAAGGCCAACAGGATCCAGAAAATCTCATAGAGTACACCTGCGCCATAATTGTTGAACCACCAATTCCCCGGCCCTGAATAGAATTTGAGGGCAAAACTAAGAGGGATGACAACCACGAGCGAGAAAATCACTTTTGTTTGGCTTCTTTTATCCACCTCTCTGATTCCTCATAGGAGTGCCCTAAAAATGCTGACCTGGGATCGTGTTTTTCAAATGCATTTTTGGCCCTCTCTTGATTTACATTCGCGTAACAATAAATACACCCATTTGGGCATGTATCATATGTGCCGATATCTGTGCTCTCCGCACAACCGCATTCAGCCCGTGAAGGCTTCAGTTTATATGTATAATTGCCGTTAAAAAATAGACTGCCGATAACATCGCCGTCAACACAGTGGGCTTTTTTAACCTTTCCCCCGACCAGATAATCACCACAACATGAGTTCATGGTTATCCCATTCTGGTACGCACTATCTGCCAATTGATTCGCGAGATCAATTTTAAAATCCTTATGAGGGTTTGAAATCTCTACTCCCTTCTCCTTCTTTAATATTCTGATATTTCGTTTGACCTTCCCATATAAGGTGGGAAAGCTGAAATAGCAGCGCTCAACATATCCCTCCAACTTTGAAGCGAGCGATTCGAAATTTCTCAGGTGGAAATCATCGTTTGTGAATTCAGTGATCACAACGGGGTCATATCTCCAGTTTATATGGACGGGGGAATACATCGAGCTGATCTCTTTAAGGGTCTCAATCGCCGTCAAGGCTTCCACCACGTTGGATTCGAATATTTCAGGGAGCGCGTTGATAGTGAAATGGAAATAGCAATTGTACCCTCTTGACCGGATTTCTTTCAGGTTGTCCATGAAGGGCCTAAAATTCTTAGACCAGAAGACAAAGCCCACAACATTCTTCAGTGATAGGGAGACAAAATGTTTAGAGCTGCTGAAGGGATTCACGTATCCGGCAAAACCTTCGTTTAATCTGTTCATGAACCAGTTACCATAAAAGGCAGGAATATCCGTCCTGCGTGACACAGATATGATTCTGGATGACCTCTGAGAAACTATCCTTTCTCTTTGTTGATTTTTCTTCATGTATTACCCCTTATTCTATTTAATGGGTTTTAGGTTTTTTTATCAAGGGCGGCTTGAATTTAAAAATGTTTGTTGTGGTCTCAGGTTTTAAAGATGGATTTGACTTTGAAAAATTCAATGATATTATTCATAAGTATTGGCAACATATTAAACATGCTCCATAATCATGTTCGATTGAGCTATTCGGCTATTTCAATTTCTTCAAGACGATATCTATTTGCTTGGGAGGATGTGTCCAAATATTTATACAATCTTCTGGGAAACGTTTGAGCAATTTTTTTCAAAATATTTTTCCATATAAAAAGAGAAGGAGATCTAAATGGCCATTGAAGTAGACGTAAGCAAAACAGCTCTTTTGGTTCTTGACCTGCAGAAACATATGATCGATGAAGCATCACCTGTTGCTCAACACACGGGTTTTGCTCAGATGGTGAAACACACGGGACTTGTTGAAAAAACCGGGAAAGTACTTGAGGCTGCCCGTGCCAATAATATGTTTATTGGGTATGTCGTAGTTGATTTTTCAGCCGCCGCAATGCCTCACTATCCGGAACGGGGCGATTTCTGTAAACTTGTAAAGGCGGAGAGTGAGGACAGCAAGGTCCTGCGGCCCGGCACCTGGGGGTATGATATTGACGAGCGCGTTTCACCGCGACCGGGCGAACCAATTATTCCCAAGGCCCATGTGAGTGCCTTTGCCGGATCACGGTTGGATTCGATCCTGCGTGAAAAAGGGATCACAGACCTGGCTCTTCTTGGCGTAGCCACGACATTTGTAGTGACCGGCACGGTTTGGTCGGCCATCACACTCGGTTACAGTTGTCTGGTAATCGAGGATTGTTGCGCTGCGGGGAGTAAGGAAACCCATGAGGCGGCCATTGCCGGCTTTGCCGCGGTGGTGGATATTTGCTCTTCCGATGAGTTTATAAAAGCTATTCGATAACGCCGAAAAAGGCCTCTTTTTGATGAAATATTATGATCTTGATAGGGATATTTTAGAAGTTGCAAGGCGCGTCGGCGTTTCTACCTCTGCTATATTTAAAATGGTCAGCAACGAGGTAATTTAATTCATCAAATTCAAGAATGTCCCCAAAAACATTTAAAGGCGGCAAACTTGTTCATCGGTGGGAGAGTTATGGTGGCAAGGAGAAGTGATATGAAAGCGGGTGGAATCGAATTTAATCGCGTTGGAAGAGGAACTCTCTTAATCCGTTACGGTAAATAAATGACTTGACCGAGGTAAATGGGGAAAGCAAGGCAAGTATGTCCCTGTTCTGCCGGCCATGGAAACGAAGATCCAGGTGTAGCTGGGGGCGTAAGTGGACCTGCAAGCCATCCTCGATGACAAATGAACTCACTACGGGTTGGACTATCTGCTCACCCAAGGCGGATACCATCACCATACCCATAGGCTTAACCATCCTTTGACATAACTCCACCATCCTTGCCACCTCTTGGCCCTCAAGACGATCGCATAAATCCCATAAAATAATTCCATCGAAGCTCTGAGGCTGGTAGTCTAAGTGGCGCCAGACACGGTCAGGAGCAAGACCCTTACGCCGGTCACGATCCATGCGCAGAAACATATCGCAAACAAACAGTCTCCTCACCCGTCTGGAAAAGAAATTAATGTTTTCACTACAGACCGGACCCACATCCAGCAACTGGCTCTCTTGGCGTTGCCTGAGGCCTTCAACGAACATCGGCAGAATCATGCTGGTGTAAACAAATGCTTCGGGCTCAATGTAGGGTTCATCCCAGGGCTGACTGGCACTGGTAGCGGGGTTTGCCAAGGATCAAATCCTCTTATTAGCGTCGCCGGTTAAGGTTAGAGGCTCCTTAGCAGGACCGAAGGACACTTTATCAGCCGGTTTGCCAGTAGGTATATCCTTCTTCTCTGGTTCGCGCTCCAGCTCAATGACCGCCTTGAGGTAGGCCCCATCTTCCACCGAGATACGCTTGGCCTTGATCTCGCCGGTGAAATCGGCCTCCTTGGTAATCGCCACCTTGCCTGTAGCCTTGACGTTACCTATCAACCGACCGCTAATAGTCACGTTATCGGCATTGATCTCTGCCTCCACTTGACCTTTGGGGCCTACGATGAGGTGGTGATTGTCTAACTCGATCTTACCCTTCACCGAGCCCTCGATAACTAAAATTTCCTTGCCGCGGATGCTTCCCTCAATGGTGATTTGCTCGCCGATAATGGTTTGTCCCCCAGCAGAGACCGAAGCAGGCATGGATTCAGCGTCACTTATTACACTCTTTGATTTTCTCAGCATACGAACTCCTTTTTAAAATGGATTGACTGCAAATGCGGTTATTTGTTGGTCTATTTCTTTTCTTTGGAAGCCAACTCTCTCAGGATCTCAGCATTCTTTTGAATGCGTTTCTGATTTTTTTTTAAGTTAATCTTGTTGGACCTGCTTTTTCTTGCACGAATTAGTTCTGTCTGTTTTCTGTTCGAACCCATTTTTCATAACTCCTTTTGAAGTAAATATCCTCATGCTTCCGCACGGGGTATTCTTTGTTTCTTTTCATAAAATACAACCTTATTTATTTACTATTATGACCACATTGTGTCAAGGGTTTATACGCGTATGTGTTTACGCGTATTTAATGCTAAGGCTGGTGTTGCTCCCGAAGCAGATCGTTTATCGTTTTAACCGGATTAAAAGTAATGAGAGGCACTTCAAAAAAGACTGTAATCCAGCCAGACATTGCGCCATTCCAAAGTCCAGGAAGTTCAAGGGCCTTCAGTTCCCGACTGCCTTTTGACTTGATCGATATAAGTCCGGCCTCCGGATCTACATACTGCCTTAAGTCATAGGCTTTCCCATGCCGGTCTCGTACTCCGCAGACAATATCTACTGGATTAAAGTAGACTGAAGACCGAAAAATAGATTTCTGTTCTTCTGATTTGGTATCAATCTGAGCTCTCTCCACTATCTGGAGGGATAGGCTGCCATCTTTTGCCCTAACCCAGAATGGCCCACCACCTGGTTCACCTTCATTTCTCACCATACCACAAACCCTTATAGGACGATTGAATTTGGTTATCAGGAATGCCTGTTTTTCATTGATGGACATCACATCTTCACCCTTGGGAGGTATTATGCAAAGGTAATTTTTTGTAAATTCAAGGGCTTCATCAAGAAATCCTTCATCTAAAGGCTTCTTTGTAAGTCCTTCGAGATAGGAAAAGATCTTTTGTTGAATCTGGATAAGACACCCGCCCAAGGCCCTTTTCCATTGAAAGGTTTGGTCTTTGAGCCTGTCCGGAACCACGTTATCGATATTCTTGATAAATATAATATCTCCATTTATATGCCTCAGGTTTTCAATAAGGGCACCGTGCCCACCTGGTCTGAAAAAGATAGTTCCGTCATTTAACCTGAACGGCTTGTTATCCAAATCAACTGCTATTGTATCGGTTGCTCTCTCTTGTACTGAAAAGCCCACACTAAACCGAATTCCAAAATGTTTTTCATAACGCCGTACGATTTTTTTCAAAAAATTCTCAAAGGTTTGCTTGTGTTCAGGAGAAACAGTAAAGTGGAGACGACATATCCCATATGCATCTTTCGAATAATATGCCGCCTCCACCAGATGTTCCTCAAATGCCGTTCTGTTTCCATCAGGATACTTATGAAACAAAAGCAATGCTTTTGGCAATTGTGCATAGCCAAGCCCCTTTTGCCCAAGGAGATAATCAACAACCTCCTTAAAATGCCCTTCATCTATCAAGGTTTCTGCATTAAGGTCATTCTCGCCCATCACTGACTTAAGGTCATCATAGAAGGCAAATTGCCGAATACCATCCATAAAGGCGAGTAGATACAGGCTATCCTTGTCCCTGTTCCGGGCCTTAAGGGCGACAGAATCCCTTTGAATCTGAGGATACTGATTCTTAAAATTGAACAATGTTTTAAACATCCGACTTGCGGCACCAGAAGCCGGCACAAATTTTATGGGCTGTCTTTCTTTGCCATATTCATAAAATATTTCGGCCAAATCCTTGAGTGCTTCTTTTGAAATCGACCTAATACCGTCACCAATAGTACAAGGCCGGTCTATTTTCAGATATGGCATACCTTTCTTGAATAATTCAATCTGTGAAATTACCTGTTCCTCTGTTATTTTCAATGCACTAATTTGTTTCTTATCATTAAGTTCAAAATGCTCCATTCTTCAACCTTTGCACCACTTTTTTAAAAAATTATCAACCAATTTGGTCATTTATTATTTAATCACAAAGCCACCAAATCACTATACAAAAATATGGAACACACATTAACTAATTAAAGAGAAAAGATTAAGAAAAAATTGATTAATTATCTTGATCTGATAATATTAGATGTTAGAATATATTGTATTGGATATACCTAAATGAGAGCGAAAGAAAAATATTTGCTTTTATTTTATAAGCGGGAAAAAAGACTCATCATATGGACAAATCTGTAGCAACAAAACAATCTGGTATCAAACAAAAAAGGCTGGGAGAGTTCTTAGTAAATGCCGGCCTTATAGACGATAACACACTTGCTAAGGCCTTAGAGATTCAGAAGGTCCATAAAAAGAAAATTGGCCAAGTCCTCATTGATATGGGAGTGGTTGATGACGAACAGATAGCCAAGGCCTTGGCCAAACAACTCAATATCCCATTCGCCCGACTTGATAAAATAGAAGTCCCAAAAGAGGTCATCTCATTAGTCTCCCCTATGCTGGCAGA
>CAYRFN010000020.1:6501-37760 GCA_964423495.1 uncultured Desulfobacteraceae bacterium | reverse complement strand
CGTTGCCATGCCTTTGGCAAAACTGGCCACTGCGCCTTCGACTTCTGCCTTTTTCTGTTCACCGCTTTTAGGTTGTTTACTGAAAAGTGCCTCTGCTCCTTGAATCAAGGAAGGCAATAATCCCAAAATCGCTGCTAAAATTTGCATTTTGTTTTTCCTTTCGCTTTAAGATTGTTTTATTTGGCGGTTCGACCACCGATATAGCCAACTAATCCACTACCTACGACCGTAACGATCTGCACAGCAGTAGTGCTTAAATTTGAGATCACCATAGCCACAATACCTATACCGATCAACCCCGCAATTGCCAAAGTCCGGTCCATCTTGTAGAGCATCATTTCCCTGAACGTTTTTGGAACTTGTTCATTTTCAATCGGTCCGGGAATTGGATTAGGTAATCCTACTGTCTGTTGTTCTGCCATACATCACCTTCCTTTATTTGTTTGTTTTAAGCCTCCATGCTTCGTATCTGAAAAAATTTGAAATTTGACGTTTATCAATATCAAGAGCTTCGGATAATTCTTTATGTGTCCATTGGCGTTTTTCTTTTAAATATTTAGCCCAGCATTTCAAAATATCACTGAATTTTTCAACAGTTAGATTGTTAAGCTCTGCGTCAAACACATGGCCGCAAACTGGGCATATCCAACAAGCATCAGGGAATCCCTGTAAAGGCGGACTTCTCTGAAGTCTTGGGAATTCCAACTTCGGAACTTTTAGACATGCCATATTCCGGCAATATGGCGTTTCTTTGTTCATTCATATTTTCGCTTGATTTTATCATCAATAATAATCCAACACATACAAATATCTTTATAATATTTAATCAACCAACATATCGGGCATTTCACATCAGGCCACTCAACATCATATTGTGGAGCCTCAATGCCCTCGTTTTCACTTGCTTGGCCCATAAGCTGTTCATCATTTCATCGGCGGCGGTTCGGTAATCATGCTTTCGTAAAGCCGATATCATTTTATGAAATCCCATGAATTTATTATAACCCAAATTATAAAGCATATTGATAACCACGCTACGCCGCACATCATCTAACTCAAAACCAAACATCTTATACCAACGCAGAACTTCCTTGAAATCCATGTCAAACAACAGGTCGGCAATCTCTTGAGTTATTTCATCTCCTTCTGAAAAGTAATGACCCCATCCGCCCGTAAGATTTCCCAGAGAATCGAGATATAATTTTAATCGACAAGCTTCATCTTTTTTAATCTGTTCTTTAATTGCCTCATCCATAGCACATTCCCTACAAAGTTTTTCATGTTCCCGGCTGATACAAATGACGTTTGTTGAAAGTCCGCATTTTTCGCATATCATTATTCAGAGCTTATTGTTACGTCTCCGTAAAACATCTCGAATTCTTCTTCATCCCAACTTCTTGAATATTCTCCGATACGATTTAAAGGACCGGCAAAAACACACATTCCAATATTCATAGCCTCAAATAAAACAATAGTTCTGCTATGTCTGGCAATTTTCAAACAAGGATAACCCCTATCAATATTCACTTTTACTTTATAATTACTTTTTATTATTGGCATATTATCTCCCATCATTATATTTCGCCGGGTCTAACGGCACTAAAATCCAAACACTACTAACATCAATTCCCGATCTTGACGGGTGAGGATCGTGTACCATTTCAACCCCTTTATAAACAACGGAATGCTCTACTCCGCGTGGTGACAAGCCATTTGCAATAAAAAAGCATGGCGGATAAAATTCATGATCGAAAGTCATCAAATGAAAACCTATGCTTTCAAGCCAGTCAAGAAGAGACGGATACCACTTTAAATCATCCATGTCCTCAAAATGTGGAATATTTTCAATATCTAATTCAAGAAGAGATGCAAATGCTGCATTCATACAATTCCCATTCTGTTTCCCTTCTATGTGCAATTTGGTTTGATCGATTGGTATCATCTTCCCTCTTCAGTCCTATTTCGCCTCATGATCTTAAACATGGTGTCCAATTTTTCGTTCAGGTTACTATAATTGTTATCTATCTTTTCAGTAATTACGGCAATGTTTTTGGCATTTTCTTTGCGTTCATCCTTCGCTACGCCCCATGCCGTAAGTGATGCCACCGTGAACATTGCGATTATTCCGGCTACGGAAAATGCAATGGCGACAAGCGATTTTTTCGATAATTTTGTATTGAGCCCATCATGCTTATCGTAAAGTGTATCTCTCACTTCTTCGAGTTCCTTTCTGCACAATGGTTCAGGACATGCATTCATTTCCGTTTCCGATCAAGTTATTGAGTGGGCACGATTTTCAAGTTTGTAGGAGCACTAAGTGCTTGTGTAGTCACTGATCGTTGTTGATAAGTTGGTGATACTTCGCTTAAGTTCGAATTCGTATCTCCTAACTTTATTGCATCAAAATATATCGCCCTGATGGCACCATGATATTTGTATACTCCGTATGTAATATAAGGTGCAACGGCATCATTGTAAGCATTCTGACCTCTATAAGTAGTGGAATGACCGGGATTTATATCTACAATCACTCCATTTTTATACAATTCTGTAAAACCTCCCATTGAATTGTCGTCTGTATAATCAGGAACGAAATGTACTACCCAATCGACCCATTTGCCTGTATCTCCTTTCCAAGTTCCAATATTTGTTGATAGAGTATCTCCGGTATATGTTGCGGGATTACCTTGGTTAAGCCTGGAATCTCCTCTAACAAAAAATCTATAATGATCCTGATTTATAAACATTGCCATACAGGGATTGCGCCCCCCTTCTCCACTATCAGGGACACCATGCAGTTGCCAAATAATGTCCCATTTTGTGTCTGAATCTTCTTGAACAAAATCATTCGGCAAATATACGCTGAAAGCGAACCAATACTCGCTCCCGTACTGAAACTTATAAGTTGTACCATCAGCAGGATTATCCAAATAGAACATAGATTTAACAACTTTTGGTGATTCTTTGGGTTCAAGATAAAACTTCATGGAATTACTTCCAACTCTCGCAGTTGGAGTACTCACAACTGTATAGCTATGATCCGGACCAGAACCAGAAACAGGATTCCAAAGTCTTGGACTGGCAGTGTCTGTAAAGTTTGTTGCACCTAATGTATAGGTTCCAAATGACAGATTAAATACTAAACCTGCATTAACTGGTATAGCAAAAGCAAATATTATAAATATGATAACAAAAACTTTTTTCACTTTGATTCTCCCTATTACGGTTTTGATAATATAGTTCTTCCATGACTCGATTGCTTGGCATTTCTCGCTTTAGTCGAAAATATAACGGTAATATTTCTGGTTGGAGCCATTGGAACTTCGTTATAGCTTATTTCATTGCTGTAAACGCTCATGCCGTCTTCTACGTACGCCTGGACAACGAAGTAATACGTCGTGTCCGGCAACAGCGACAGCGCCGACATATCCAGATCCGTGCTTAACCCAAGATCATAATAATTGGGATAAGGCCCCCCGCTGGTGGTGCCCCAAAGAAGTACGTATCCATCAGCCCCGTCAACGCCGTCAAACTGTATTGTGTCGGCATAGAGTTTGCTAATAAATAGCGTACTTAGCAAAAAGAGTAATGCCATCATCAGTGCTCGGCGTCGTATCATTTGTTACCTTAATCCTTATATATGGGTATTGAGAGATTTTAATTACAACACCTTTGCAGGTGGCAAGATTACTAATATTTCCTGCCCAAACAGAACGATCTGATATTGTACTGCCGTTATCAGCGCTTGCCAAAACAGTGACAGTTGCTATGGTAAAATTTGCCCCGAATGAACTGCCTTTCACGTGGATAACAAGCAGATGATACCCATTTGTTGAGAGGTTAATGTCGGAATAGGCGTTGTTTCCGGCGGTGATGGTTTGCCCGTCAAGTCCTGTCAGTGTTTGATTTAATGTCCATGCATGTGAATTGGGAATAAACAGCAAAGACAATAAGCTAATGAATAGAATTGATTTTAAAATTTTCATATGTCGCCTCTTTGGTCTTTTATCATCATTGTTGGATTTTTTTCTATCATATATGTAATTTGCCTAAAAGTAATACCAAGTTTCTTTGTGGAATCATCGGTTATCTGGGCACCTGGGGCTGAATTATCTTCCCATCCGTTATTGTATAAAAGTGTAGAATGGGAAATGCCCGTTAGAAATATCCATATTAGTGATATATAAAGTGATTTTTTTACTGACATTTATACACCTTCATTGTATGATCTGTGCCTGTTTTTGGAGATGTCATAGACCACCCTGTACTGTCTGGATAGTCATAACGATCCCCATTGGCATAAACGCCAGAGGTGCTTCTCAGCCAATTACAAGTACCGCTAACCTCTGATACCCCTATATATGCTGTTGTGTAAGTTGTGTTTTTGCTTGATAAAAATTCTTTCCATCCACCGCTATCTGGTATAGCGACATTAGCCCATTCTTCATCGTAAGTGTTTAAGTTTGCTGTACTGCCTATTCTCACCGTGACAACACAATTTGAACAATACGAATTAAAGTTCAATTCGGCACTATAAAAACTCCACGATGCTCCACCAAGTCCAAAACTCTGCCCTCCTGCATCTGAAGCAAGAGGTTGTCCAGAATCTCCGATCTGTTGATCCATAACAAGCGTTCCCGTGTCTTTGACACAACCGGTGTCATTTTTTCCCGTTACAATGCCTTGAAGCATCTGCGACTTTACGGGCAAAATCAAAGCTAAAAATATAATTAAACTAAAAAGTGTTCGTTTCATCATTCTCCTATGGAGCCGTATCGGTCCAGGTTCCAGTTGAAGTCCATGTTGCATAATGGGTTGAATCTTGCCCAACAAGAGAAATGGCGTCCGTCGCCGCCCCGCCTGAGACTAATTTTTGATTTACCGTTGCAAACGCCGAATGGTCAGTTAGTTCGTAATATTGACCTGTTCTATTTACCAGAGTGATGACTCCTGTTGTTCCAGCTTCATTCCTAGCGGCATACTGAGCCCCGGCTATTGCTGCCGGAAATGTAATTTGACAAGCTCCAGTGCATATAATATAGGCACTTTTTGTTGTAACCGTAATTGCTCCAGATCCGACATATGTTTTGGCGTAAGCATTCAGGGGATAACTACCGAACTCCCATCTTTGGTTTGCCTGGTCAAATTTAGCCCGTTCGGTTTCGGTCCCGCCTTCCATTGACTTAAAAATAAGGTCTGCGTTTTCTGAACCATCGACGCCATCGATATAGTTTGCCCCAACTTGACCGACTTCTGTATCCGCTCCGGGAGCATCAGAATCATTGATAGTAACGAATTCATTAAAATTAAAATAAGCATTTCCTGATGAATCATTAAGCAGATTCCAATCACATAGATTAAGGGAGAAATTATCAAAATCTCCACTCGCTGTATCCGTTCCGGCAACTAATCGGAAACCACCATTGGCATCATCGGCAGTATAGGTGAAAGTCTGGTTTGTGCCGTTCGCCGAAATCGTGCCTATGGTTTTCGTGCCGTCATAATCCTTAATCGTCCATGTGCCAATAAGATTGGCCACGTCGAGCTGTATGGTATATTGCTTGCCGTCTTCAGTCGGTGCGGAAGCAGCAACCAGGGTACAATATTGGCCAGCCGCAGTAGCTGTCAGCGTCAAATCACCGGTTTCGTTATAGGCGTTGATATCCACATTCGCCCAAGCTGATGCCCCGCTAAAATCCCGGTCAACCTGATTCGGCATCAGTTCGCTAACGACTCGATATAATTGCACCTGATGCCTGATCGTCAAACCGCTACTGGTCGGATCGAAAGTCGCGCCATCAACAGTGTAGTCCCGGCCATAGACCAGATCGGTCCCGGTTGGGGCTGATGTCCAAACCTTTTCTATGCCTTTTAGCCCCTGTTTAGCCGCT
Organism: uncultured Desulfobacteraceae bacterium; assembly: GCA_964423495.1. Lineage (GTDB taxonomy): Bacteria > Desulfobacterota > DSM-4660 > Desulfatiglandales > Desulfatiglandaceae > CAYRFN01. The sequence continues at coordinate 31,869 of CAYRFN010000020.1, read as the reverse complement.
TCGGCATCGTCAGAATTCTGCCCAAGTGTTGTAAAATAAGCTGTAAATGTCCCTCCGGTTTGAGCAGCTATTGCTTGAGCTACTCGTAGCGGAGACATTGAACGTAATGCAGCTTCCGTTCCGGTTTCCATTTCAAATTGTGAAGCTGCTACAGGGAAAGTTAAAGTTCCAACCCCATTGGTGATTGATAACGAACTATTGGGAACAGTCATTTTATAAATATAATCGGAAGGAGAACCGTCACTTTCCTGAATTAAAATTCCAAGCCTGTCAGCATCGGCAAATGTTCCAAAAAATATAAATAAAACAACATACAAGATAGGCCATATCCATTGTTTATTCATAGATCCTCCGCAAGGAAACCCCTGTTTTCAAACAGGGGAGGATGTCAAATGATGTATACCCTTAAGGTCCCCCCGTCTATCACCGATAGATTGAAACCATTAACTTTAATCGGCCTTGATAGTTTAAATGTCTCTTTTCCGGCTGTTCCCCCAGTGAGTGCATCCACGTCCCAGAATTCGTTTCCGGCATTGTCGAGTATCGTAAGATTATCTGATGTGGCGTTTGGAATCCATTCCATTGTATTAATATTAACCGGTGTTGTCTTAATAACAGCGGCTGAATCAAGTATCCATGGATTTCCGTTTATGTTATTTGCCATTAGTTTCTCCCACATTGTTTGTTCGTAATAGTGATGGGCCTATAAATGGTGTTGGGATTCCTTTTGTTAAAGATAATGCTTGCCCAAAAACCCTGAGAAATTCCGCCTGAACTCTTGGAGAGCTAGCTGCCAAAACCGGCCAGAACTTTGGATTAAAGAACCGGGCATAGATGGTTTCTGCGATAAGAACCGGACCTGTTCCAGCAAGACCAAGAGGCATCACTGAACGCATAGTATAGCCTGCTGTTTGAGCGGCAAGGTCTTGGTTCGTTTTTGATCCAAGAACATCAACCAATTCTTTTCTTAACGCAAAATTATCTCTCATTGAAGATGTCAATCGTCTTAAAGTCTGATCCGCAACGATCCTGCCGGACATGCCTTGTTTTCTGAGCATAAGACCGGATTCGATATCTTTAATTAAGCCGGTTGCTTCCGCATATCCTTTTGTCATTTCTCCGTATTGGGGAACGTTTTTAACAATGGCATCTTTAACGGAATTTCGAAGGCTTGTTACAAACTGTCTTGCCTGAGATGATGGAGAATAGAAATCATCCAGTTGTCTTTTGAGAACATCCAAACCTAAAGCGGTATTGTCTCCCTCTTTGCTTCCCCAACTCGTAACGGTTTGTATGATATTTCGGATATCATTACGTCCTTTTTGCCCCATTGCGATTCTGGAAGTATCAATTTTCCCTTTCACATCGATCTTTACATTATATTTTCCCATCAAAGAGGCAAGATCGGCTTTTATAGGTTTTGGGTCAATAGGAGGATTAGTTTTTGATATTTCGGCTAATTGAGATTGATATGCTCCCTGGCGTTGATCTTTCAAAGAACTTAAAGCGGCCTTGGCGTTATCAACGATATCCTCACCACTTAATTTTCCTCTCAAGGCTTTATCAAAAGTTGTTTTTGTTGCTATAGGATTGATGCTTAAATCCGATTGACTTGCCGATTTCAATGCTTCGTCAATTGCGCTCGTACCTACTCCGCTGATTCTTCCGAGAAATGGTCTGGCAACTTTACCAATGATCTCCGCTGCTTTTCCGATAACGACAGGTGCGGATTGACCAAGCATTTCGTATGTCATGCCAGTTCCGATATCTTGTGCGGATTTAACCAGTTCCTTTCTAATCGAACCGGTGGTTCTATCATAAATCCAGTCAGCAGCCTTTTTCCCAATGCCATAACCGAGACCGGCGCCTATAACGCTTCCTATCGGTCCTGCCTCCGTTCCCAATAAACCACCCCCAACCATTCCGCTGGTCTCTAATGCAGGTCTTCCAAAAGATTCGGGAATTTTAGGAAAATTGACATTGGATTCAGGAAGTGGAGAGATATCTTTTAACGGGTCTATATTTGTTTGAGGTATTGAGGAAACAGGTTGGGTAGTCCGGGATGGCTTGAAGTCTTTTGAGGAATTGAAAACTTCCATCATATCAGCATCCGTGGGTGGTTGTTTTCCATTCCATTCAAATTTAATGGTTTTACCGCTTTGAGTATCTTTAACAGTATAAACCGGCATTACTTCACCTCTATAATTTGGAATCGACTTTGTTTATTATTTTGGTTATTCGTTGATGGCTGACCCAATTTGTTATAATCCTGTCTAAAAAATCGATAAGAATTAGCTGTTTCTCTTAACATTGTGCCATGAGATTTCACGATATTTTCAAAAGCCTTTCCGGAAAAACTCGGATCAAGAATATCCTGGGCAACACTAAACGCCCATTCCCCACCCTGTGTTGAACCCATGGATCGCTGTAAAGACTCGGAAAGAAGTTTAACTTTTTTTCTCAATAAAGCGACATCCGGATTGCTTGATTTCTCGCTTAGCCATTGATTGAATTGGTTTATATCCTTAAACCTGGATGCAGGCAAAGCTCCTTCTTTTTCAACTTTGTATCTTAAACTTACGATCTCCGGGGTTTCCTTATCATAAACTTCTGACGCTGTTGTGACAGCAGTAGCCCTTGATCCAGTTGGAACTTTCGCCAATGCCCTTTGAAGATCAAGATTGGCTGTTCTTTCCATTACACCCGGAATCATTATTTTTGCCTGAGACGCCGGAATATATCTTCCGGGTTCTTTTATGTTCATCTCATCTACAAGACCCTGATTGGTTTGAACAAAATCATTTGCTTTTCTGTCCCAAACCTGCACTTGTCTTGCATATGCATATCCCTTGCCTCTTGCAAAACCGGTAGCAGCCTGTATGTCTTCTTGATTCTGTTTCCATGCCATAGCAACATCGGTTTTAGTCGTACCCGGATGAGCTTCTTTATAAGCCGAAACAAAATCTTTGTACGGAGTCGCCGTGCCGACCGAGGCAGGACCGACAGGGGTTGGATTAAGAAGCGGTTGCCCATTCGATCCAATAGTATAAGAATATGATTTATCTCCAAGCGTTACAAAGCCACCCTTCTGAGAATCTTTTTTCTGGATAATCTGCTTAACCCCACCGGGACCTTTAAGAACTAAATAATTGCCTGCTTCCTGAACGGTTGTTTCGGGTCTTCTAAAATACGATCCATAAACATTCTGGACATCGGAAGGGGCTGTCCCCGATTTCTGCATCTGCATTTGTGCAGACTGCGGAACTTCCTGCCAGCCCGCAACCTTTAAAGCATTTTGGCCCTGCTGTTTTTGCTCAAGTTCCTTTGCTTTCAATCGCCGGTCTTCAAGATCCATCTGATAATTGTGTTGGATTTTTCCGAGTATAAGATTCACGAATAAATTATCAAGCGGTCCTGTTCGCTGTGGTACAACTATTGCTGTCATAGAACCTCCTAAAAAAGTCCTGAAAATAAACCGGGTATCGCCATGTTTAACCCCCCTAATGCAGCAAATGGCGCAACGGATTGAACCAATCCCTGTTGCCCCGGTTGAACCATCGGAGTGCCGTATGTTCCGGAATACATGCTGTAATAAGGATAGGGATTCATGGCTTGAGTCTGCGCTTGCCATTGAGGGATTTGCCCTGATGTATAACCAAGATTCTGCTGTTGTAACGGCAAGAGAGCGTTCTGTTGCCATTGTTGCATATTCGCCTGGTTCTGGAGTCCCCAAATATCTTGAGCCTGGTTAGCCTGCATTTGGTCATAGGGAAGTTGCATTTGGGCGAATCTTCCGACAGCCCCTTGCGATAAGTCAGATAAAACATTTCCCATCACCGACGCTCCTTGTCCGGAAAGCCCTCCCATTGCGCTGCCGCCTCCGCCCCCGGAATAAAAATTTTGCATCAAATTCTGGGCGGTCCTAAGTTCCCCGCTTTGAATTAAATCTGTCGGAGAATTGAATGGTGCGGTCGGTACTGAATACGAACCTGCATTGTAATCAGGAATATTCGGTGCAGAGGGAGCCATTGGTGCTTGAGGTACATTATATGCAGGTTGATTGTTAAATAAATTGCTAAATACCTGACCAAGCCCCGGTTTCATTTGCTGCTGAAGCCATGCTTGCCCCGGAGACTGAGCCGTGCCTTGCTGTGTCGGATGTGACCCAAACAGAAAGTCTGTTATTCCACCCATTATCGTTCCTTTCCTATAAATTCCTTTGCCCCTGTGTCTTTGACTTCTACCCCTAACTTATCCAATATAAAAGCAAAATGATTTGCAACCTTATCGTTCAAGGCATGATATTTATATAAAGGCGCTCTATGCCTCCTGCCGAATTGTATAAATTCGTTATAAAGCTCCTTGATAGATTTTTGGTTTCTCGTATCATTAAATAAACACGGGCAAAAAACCGTCCCGACATAAGGAAGATCCATCAAGTGCCATGCCGCAAATCCTACCGGTTTGTTATCGTCATTATACGCAACCCAGACCTCGGACCGGTCGGGATCTCCTTTGCCGAATTGTGAAAGCCTTGTTAAATATGTGAATAAAGTTTCATATGTTATGCCTTCATAAATGCCTGATGAATCTGTCACTCTTTTGTAAAATCTCATAACCAGCGGTGCAATTATTCCCAAATAATTCGGATTCGTTATTTTTTGTATCATTCCCCCCCCGTAACCTGTTTGATATTATCTTGGTCAATCAATAAGTTAGCTTGCTTTTGCATGATTTTTAAAAGGGCTATCGAAGCGATATCCATCTTTGGCCTTGTTTTCCCATCGGCTTCCTCAATCATGCCGTTCCTGAAAGATTCTGTTGCCTGCTGTGTTCCTATGATATTACAGTTCGCATCCCATAACATTACCAATGCCATATGGAAAAGACACATGCCCTTCGCCGGAAACTTGTCTGACGACCTGGCTGCAATAAGCGGAAGTTCTCCGGGTATCAGCCAAAACCCGCATTTTGTTTCTTTGCAATTTTTTTTTAAGATAGGGCAAAACATTAATCCACCGTAGCTAAAATCATTTCAATGTAATATGGTGCTGTGTTGGCTCCCGTGTTTCCCGTGCCTCCGGCTCCCGTCGCTCCTGTTCCTCCAGCTCCAGTATTGCCTGAAGCATACCCAGAAGTCAGATCTCTTGCTGCAATGATTCCATAATAATCGGGGATTGACGCACTGGCTCTATATGCTCCTTGGCCGGATGAAGTCGACCAACCTCCTTGGGGGATATTAACAACAACTTGTAAAGTTCCTCCTGCATGGCTATGGCTTGGACCAGTGTGAGTATGGCTTGGGCCAGTGTGAGTATGGGTCGCCTGTGGGTTAACCGAACCGCCCGCAGCTACATTTCCGCTTGCCGCATAACAAAACATAGAGGTGTCCGTAAGATCTGTCTTTCGTGTCCAACCCGTGGGTGCCGAGTTCTGATAGAACGGTTGACAGGTTGCTGACGCAAATCCTGTCGTGCCGTCTGCAAGCGCATCCACTTTGAATGCGGATGCTTCTGTAGTCCCTAAAGTCCCATTGGTAATCGCTTCGATTACATCGTGAAGTTCATTAAGGTTTTCTGTGATATCGGGAATATCGGCCGATATTTGATTCGAGATATTTGGTTTATCGACATTCCAAGTGGCCATGATTCACTCCTTAATATGTGTTCTGCCAGTCCAAATCGTTGTGGCATTTTAATTTACTATCGTCACTATCATAATAAATAACCCCCTCCGAGGTTTCAGAGGGTGAATCGCTTCTGGGCACAAATCGAATCTGATAGAAAGTCGGATATTTCAAATATTCATAAAGCGAATCACACCATCGCTTTAAAACTTTGATATCATCGGTCTCTGGGGGAGGTTGAAGATTCACAGCTCGCTTCCTTCCGTGTATTTAAATACAATCCCATTAACGACATATTTTTCATCGTTGCTGTCAGTACCCCATTTTATCTGATGCAATCGTGAATTTTTGTTCATTTTAACCACACAGTCATAAGGATTTTCCAAAGATACCGAACCTAAATTATCCCAACTCTGGGCCAATAGTTCTCCGGTAGTATTCCCACCGCGGTGATAAACATTTATTGAGAAATCACCTGTTTCGCCAATCTCGAACCAAATCTCAAGAAGATTTTTAAAAGTCCGCTTATTTCCAAAATCCAATATTGGTTCTTCCCTGTAAGAACTTAGGCTTGATTCGCCTGCAATGTTGTAAACCTGCCCATCCGTATTGCCAAACATGGTTTTTGTGTTCGATGCGGTAAAATCAGACCATCTAAGAGTTCCGGCATCAGCCCATGTCGCAGTCGCTCCTCCCAAAGCTGTTGCGAGTTCGGACCAGGTCATTGACGAAAATAATAGCCATTCATCAAGGCATCTTGCGGTAATGTTATCAAACTGCCATTGGCCTGTATCGTAACTGTACGAAAGAATGTAATCGGAAAAAGATTGCCCGGTTAAAGGAATGCACCATTTTATTTTCTTTTCTCTGACAACATGCTTGCCGTAAATTAAACCATAATAATTGGAATTGATATTATTCAGATCGGACAGGATATCGTCACTTATCGGAACAATAATATTTCCGCCGTTATATGAGCAAAACCCAAGGTTTTTGTTATAGAAATAAAGCTGACCATTCGCCTGGACAATACTGAAAGGGCTGTTTGTTCCCTGATCCATAACCATTGTAAAACATCTGAAAGGTGCGGTATAATCAGGATAATAAGGCAACTGCTGAATAGAATTCTCGCAAAATATAAAACATTTATCCGTGCCTAAAAGACTTCCTCCGGAAATAGGATCGTCATTCGGAATATAAAGTTGATTTGACGCAGGAAAGTTAAGAGCCGTTATTGCGGTTGCCGGCCAGTCGGTTGACCACCTGACATCGATGTTACCGTTTGTTTGGTCGGAATATAACCCAATCACCCGCCTTTGAAACGGTACAAGATATTTGAATTTATAAGCCGTCCCACTTGCCGCCAGCGCTGTCATAATCGCATCGCTGCTTTGCCATTTATATGGTTCGGTATTGCCATTGTCGGAAAATACCATATAACTCCCGACTCGAATGGCGGAATAAAAATCCGAAATCCCGTTACCGAATGTAACGGATGAGATGCCCCCGCTTGCAAGAGCAGCGTTGGTGATTTTTTTGACTGAAACATTATCTACTGTCCAATCACCAGTTGTTAATCCCAAAAGAATGTCAAAGTCAGAATAAGTATTACATCGGAAAGTTCCGGTAAAAGTTCCGATGCTATAAAATCGCGCAATCCAATCATCATTCCAAAGTCCTGGAATTCCGCTAATAATTTCAGTAACATCAATGGAATAAAGATAAAAAGATCCAGCTTCCAGTATGAGTTGCTTAATCCCTACATTTACCAATACATCTGAACTATAAAACCTCGCTTTTCCCGCAACTTCTGTTACATAGTTATTAGCATCTTCTGTGAAGAGAAGAGTCCATCCGTCAGGATCATCCCCCGTCCAGTTCGTAAAATCGCCATTGGTTATAAGTTCACTTCCATAACTCGCTTCATAGATGATTTCATCTGACAAAAATACTCCGGTAATACTGGACAAGCTCAAAGTGCCTTCTCCGCCTCCCAGATCAACGACAGCGTCTATCGTAGCCGTTGCCCCGGAGGTTCCGCCAACCAGTGTGTTCCCTACTGTGAATGTTCCGGTCTGAGAATTATAACCGATCTGATTTATGGCTAATTCCTGCGGATTCCATGAAGAATCGAAATAAAATATTTTCCCATTATCGAAAAAAACATGTTCTCTATTTGTGCCGTCATAAAGTTCAAAAAGTCCCTGGCATTGGGTGGCTTGCGCATTCGCGGAAGCGGATCGTTGAAAAGTCCCGAAAGATTTTACACATGCGTTCTTTTTCCTTCGTAAATCCCAATTCTCTCCACCTGCGGCATGGCTTAATGCAATACCGGCGCCGAGCTGTTGAAGCATGGTATAGTCATCAGGGAGAACGTCCGTCTTGCGGCCTAAAACCGGTATGATTTTGAATGTATTCATTTAAAATTGTGCCAGTTCTGACATTGATAGTTCATTTGCGCCCATTTCTTTTTACCATCGTCTTTCTTTCCCTCTGAGGCGTCAAATTCCCATTCCGATTTATAAGCCTTGGCTGCATCCCACATCTGAAGTACCATGAAAGACCGGTAAGTCGCGTAATCCGTAAGTTGAAAAAGATAGGCTTCAGGAATATAATCCCAGGTCTCTGCTGTGGAATCTTCGCCCGTACGGGGGTATTCCAGTTCAAACACATAGGTGCCGTCCGCGGGTGATTGAAGCCATAGCTCTCTATCCTTAATCGTGTAATAAACGGGTATAGCATTGGAATATCCGGCAACATCCGGAAAATTGGTATCAAACCTTATCGGGTCAACAAAAGAAAGCCGGATATTTTGTGTCAGGTCTCTAAGAATCGTTCCACCACTTGCAAAATCGGCTGGAAGCGCATACCGATATTCCCCCGATGCAGTCGAGCAATACGCAAATTTACGCTTCCATGAAAATCCATATTTCTGCATCAGTTTTTCTTTTCCACGGATTAACCATGCCGAGACCTGCGCCAAGCTAGGATGAGATGAAGTGCTTAACGTCCCTCTGTTGAGATTCGCTTGAACCTGCCCGGTTAAATGGCTTGTCGTTGAAAGCGTGCTCTGATTAAAACTAACCGCACTCTGGTCTGTCCATGCTGTTGAAAGTGTCATAGAACCCCGCAAAACATTTCGTATATGCCCATGTGTTCAAAAAATAACGTGCCTTTTCTGTCCATCTCCTGAAGTATATTTCTTATGATTTCAACCTCGTCACCGGAAATATCTACATCTTTATCGGGAAGATTCACGTTTTCATCCCATATCATCATCGGCCTTCCTTGAAACTGGATTTCTCTGAGGTTGATTTTCTTTGCATCGTGTTCGTTAAACATAAATTCTTTTCTGAGCCTGCTTGCCATTTTCAACGCCTTATAGTTGCCCGAAAGCGGCAGAATACCTATTGCTGCAATCCTATCTTTTACCCCGAATTGCATGATTCCCCCTTTTGTTATAAACGGAAGACAAGCCGTTTGATCCAATGATAATTGATATTCGTTATAAGCGTACCTGTTTCCGTCAATGGTTTTTAACAGATCCGATCTTTGCTGAATATCGAGTTTAATTCCCTTCCCCAATGCAATACCCAACCACATCGAAACACATGGCTTTTCATAGACGTACTTGCTTCCGTGGGAATAATTGAACCCATAGAGATATATCTTATCGTATTTTTTATAAATCGCCAGGGCCAGCATGTACGCACAACTGTCAGCAAAATAATCCACTCCAAAATATTCGATCATTTCGTTCTTTGGATAACATATGCTCGTCGGAATGTCATCGAAAACCTTTGTGCAATATAAAGGGGTCTTTGTATGATTTACGGCATTTGTAACCAAAATGTCCATGTTCCCGCCCAAGAGAAGATTCCTGTCCATAAAAAAGCATACATCGCATTCTCTATGTGCGACAATATCATTCACACCCCAGGTGTCTATGCCCTGAGTTCCTTTGATGGGGGCGAACTCTTTGCCCGCCCCTTTTCCTATCAATGCAACTTCTTTATTTGTCATGTTCAAAATACATATAAAGCATAACTGCTCCGGTTCCGGTGGTTGATCCGTCCACCTCTATGTTAATTGCATCCCTGTCCGAGTCCTGACTGTCAAGTCCTTCGCAGGCGGATTGGCTCGAAACCGTGGCCTCATGAACCGTACCGATTGTCGCTCCCGTCGCGCTGATATTCATCATTGTAGTGCCTCCGGCAGCGTTAAGCTCAAGGTCGATATTCATTGCTCCAACTGTATCAATAATAGTAGTTACCACCGCATATGCGTAACTGAGTTGGCAGGATCTCCATGGAATGGAAACCGGAATATTGATTTCCGCAGCGGAATTGGTCAAAGGTATCGACAGGACAGCGGGGTGCGCAGGAAGCGGAATCCCGGCGCCTAATTTTGGTGAAAAAGACATGTTAATTCTCCTTTAAGCAAAACTTCGTTGAAGAAGTCGTGTGAAGTTTATGTTCTTTGTCTCTATTACTGTATAGCAGTGGGGATTCATCCTCTGCATATTCAAATAACTGGTCGCATGATTCGCATGGAAGACCTTCGAAATCCATCCTTCTATGACGGTCTCTGATATGCTTGAACCATACGCCTTTTATTATTTCCTCTAGTGTGTTGCAATAAGCGCAGCCAACCACCATATGAGCGTTATAATCAAAGCAACAGATCATAACCGTACCATCAGAATTTATTTGTAAGGGACCGCGAAAAGGCCGATAACAGGTCTGAAGCGTTTTCTCTCCTTTCCTATAGTCTTTATCGCCCGCCCAGTTATGGGGTTTCCATATTTCAAGATAATCTACGCGATTCTCCCAAAAGTTTCTGATCTCGTTTACTGTTTCGCCATGCATCGGAATTACCGATATGCTCACCTTGGTTGCGCTATTGAATTTTTTATTGTTAATATTGATAAAATTCGCAATATTTCTCATTATTGTTATCCATTTAAAACCTCTATGAACTTTCTCGTAATTTTCTCCTATGCCATGGCATGAAAATCGTATGTGGCTTAGCCCCGCACTGATTAGACCGTGCGCCATTTCCACGCCCAACAACGAGGCGTTTGTCGTGACAAATGTATCCAACCCAAGATTGGAGCAGAATTGAACTTTCCATACGATATCCCGGTCTATCAAGGGCTCTCCAAATCCGAATATCGAAATTGTTTCCGCACCGAGGGCTTTGGCTTGATTCACAAGATATGAAAAATGCTTGTTTGTCATTATCATTTTCAAGCGCGTGAATTTGTCTCTCGGACATATTATGCAATTCCCATTGCAGATCGAGCAATTTTCAATCCTGACTTCCGGATTCAAAAGCTTCAATTTTCCCCCTGATTACGTCCATTATTTTATTAAGGCCGATTCCTTTGATGTTGATTATTTCGTCGTAATATTCTTTCAACACTTTGGAAAAAGCAAGGTCCCAAATCATTCCCCATTCATCAGAATGAATAACAAGTATTTTTTTACCTATTATCGGTAAAGGATTGAGATATGTTCCCGACAATACAACAGTAACATCAGACTTCTGTATTTCTGACAAAACCTGATATCCTTCTTTTTCTATCTGATTTATTACCGGTGCCCAGCTTAACCTTTCAGGTTTTCGTATGAGAAACCTAACATTTTGCATTTATAATCGTCCCGTCTCCCCAGGTTGCAAGAACAATTGTTTTGTTCCCAACCATAGGCAGCACTCCTGCGGATTGAGCATTTATAATGTCAAACCCCAAATTCACAAATAAATCATACCAATAAGACAGATTATGAATGTTGATGTGCGTATGGTAAGGTGGATCATCCCGGTCGGCGATTGTGAAAAAGACCTCATGTGATACTCTTTTCGCTTCTTTTAGAATAGGAACATTAAGGTCTTCCGGAACGTGTTCCATCATTTCACAACAAAAATAAAGATCGAACATCTTGTCGTTGAAGGGCAATTCTTGAGCATATCCCTTTACCTGATGCCCCTTCAGAAATTCGACATCAGGATGATAGAGTTCAAGAATAGTCGTGTTGTATCCCTGCTTTTTGAACCAGACCGCTTCGTAACCGTTTCCAGCTCCGACACAAAGAATATTTTTCCATTTCTTTCGTGCAAATTGGGTCATATGAACGGCGCATTTAAGACCTTTGGCTACAAACGGACTGCCATATGTCATGGTTCCGTAAATACCGGCCCCGGAATAAAGTTTATCGGGATCATTCATGAGTCAACCCTTGGAAAAACAATCGCTTTGCCTCTGACCCGTCTTCCCCGTTTCTCCATTGCATGTTTGGTTTTGACATTAACTTTATCCTCGCATTCAGGACAAAGCGGATGTTTGTGGCCGTCAATCCTTAGAATCATCATGGGTTTCCGGCACATCATACAAATACCTTCAAAATTAGGCGGATGCATCTCTCCCCCTCCTGTCTTTTAAAAAATATCCCCTTCGGTAAGGGAAATCTCCTTCTCGATCCCTGCCGCCGTATCGTGCAAAATCCGGATAAAAATTGGATCTTTCCCGCCATGGCGGTTTTTTTATCTTATGTTTTGGCCGATGCGCACTGCACCATCCGTCCTTGGACCCAAAACTTCTGCAATTAACGGATTTACACCTGTTCTTATTGCCTTTTGACATATTAAATTCACCTCCAGGAATTGATTGACCGCCTGTAAGAACGAACGTGTTCTCCATCGTTTCGGAATGATCTCATCCATCATAAACCAATTATGCGGGTCATTCATGAGTTCTCTGTCATCGTATTTATGCGCCAATACCCCTGCGATTCCGTTCTCGCTGCAATTATAATAAATAAACGGGTCGGGGTAGGTAATTCCCCACGTTGTGACATGAAGTTCGATCCACATCTTATAAACAAAAAGTTGACGGGACGTGCTGACAGGTTTAAAATCTATTATTTTTTGGCCGGCCTCAAAAGGATTATCCCGCATTTTAAATCCCAGCCAGATATACCGGTCTTTAGCCTCATCAACACCTTTCTTTAAATTGACCGAATAGTCTCCATCGGCATAAAACATTTGCCTACGTTTATCCAGATTCGCATCGTACGGGTAGGAAAGATCATTGCCAAGCGCCATGAAATATCTTGCATGAAGAATCTTCAGGCCCGTACAAAAAATATTGTTTAAAACATTCCCGCCACTCCCCACCGTTAATGATTCGGGATCTTCCTTCGTAATTTTCTTGAAAAGTTCCTGATAATCTTCCCCGCTCGGCAGTGTAAAACAGATTGATCTACCTTGTTTATCCCAGTCTAATAACGTCTTATGGTCGGCATAGATACTCGCTACCAAAATCGTTGCGTTCCCTAGTTTTGGAATATCTTTGCATAACTGGTTATGAATATGCGCTCCGCCATCGGTCAGAAACACAAAATGAGGAAAGATTCCCCTCTCGAGCAGTGGTTTGAATTGATGATTCGAAACTGCGATAATAAATAATTGATCATCAAGCTTAAACCGGGCATTAAAGGCAAAGACTTTTTCAAGATGATCTATATTATTGTTCAGACTTGGTCCTGCACCCACACCTATCAATGCCTTGTTTTTTCCAAAACCAAGAAAAGACTGCGTCAAAGACCCATGCTTTTTATAGAGTTTTTTCAAGTTCTTTTTGGCATTCGCCATCCAAAGATCGTTCATGGATTCTTGAGTAAACTTGTCGCAGCCCGTTACATAATCCCACATATTTTTGTGGATTACTTTTTCGAGTTCAGGACACTGTTCAATACAATCTTCGTAAGTGGGTTCCATAGATTTAGTTAGGGCAATGACGGGGAATGATCACTGCCCCGGTCTTGGCCAAGAATACATCCCCCAAGCCGGTTAATAACTAAGAAAGCTTCTGATAAAGGAAATGAGCGCCCATGTCGTATTTTCTGAACTCAAGCGTGTATTCGGACAGAAGTTGCCATCTATCATAATCACCCACTCTTGCCAGTTTCTCGACAATGAGTTTTCTTCCTCGCTTCGGGACCAAACTCATCAAAGCCGTGTCAAGAACGAACCCGTAATTCATGGGGGCCATTCTTAGCGGAACAAGATCGATTTCAAGTCCGGTATCGGTCAGATAAGACGTAATCCAGTGACCGCCCATCTTTGAATCGGGCCGGGTTCGAATCTTGGAATCATCCCAGTCCGTGAACAACCGAATTTGTTTCACGTTTGCAACAAAAACGTTGGGTGTACCGCCTGCCTCCCAACAAGCTGCCACCGAATCGTTAAAGCTAGACTCCGTCAATGAAGTCGTAGAATTATCAACAAAATTGCCGCCGGCATAAGCATTGAGAAATCCGGCGACGCCGTTCATCAATCCCGCTGCGGTGGTACTTCTAGCTTGAGTATAGGAATACAGAATAGACCGTTCACGCTCGAACTGCATTTCCAGAAGTCTCATAGCCAATTGATGACGGGGTTCGTTATCAACGGCGTACATATCCGTTGCCGCTTGAGATCCGGTAATTTTTACGTCCTTTCTCTGGATCGAAAAGTTATTGGAAAGGAGAGTTCTTTTGCGAGAAGTATCGTCAAACGGATCTGAACCTTCGTTTGCGAAATGGGCGACAATATAAAGTTTTGTGCTGGCCGCAATCGCTTCCGAAGTCGTTACCAGAAAGCTGATATCAATCGCCGAACTTGCCGATGCGACACTCACAACGGACATCCAAACCTCACCCGTACCCGATGTAACACCGGAAATATGGGCGTACAAAAGGGTCCCCGGCTGAACCTGTTTAATGACTTCAGCCGTAGTAAGCCCCGTACCGGATGTTGTCGGAATAAATACCGTGGCGTCACTGGCTATCGCCGCACTCGTCTGGATATAACCGAATCCCAGATGCTCCGACAGCCATTCTTTTGCCAGCCCTCCGGATTCCCCTGCCCATTTAATTCTGTTCAAAAGAGGCGTATCACGATGCGCCCAAAGATCGAGCAGATCGGATACGTCCCTTATATTCGTGCTTGCAGTGATCGACTGAGTACTGTAAGCACCGCTAACTATTGCATGTTCGCTTATTGCCATTATATTCTCCTCAGACTGACCGCTTCATAAAAGGATCGTCTTTCGGAAACAAACCACTGAATAAATCCTTTACATCTTCGTCTGTTCCGGACCATCCCTTTGAAGGATCAACCTTTTTATGAAGTTCTGATTTGTTGGTTGGTTCAACTGGAATATTCGGAACAACCGCTTGACCGGATTCAATGTGAGGCAGTTTGGCACCTTGGGTCAGCCCCTTCACCTTATCGGTGTAGGTTTCTTCAAGAATATCCAGGTAGCCGTCTTTGATGCGGTAATATTCCTCACCATAAGTGGTTTCGCCACTATTGATTCGCATCTGAACCGAAGGATTCGAAATATGCTTTTCAAACGGTTCTTTTAAGACCTTATACCTCTTGTCTGCCTGAATTTTTCCCATGTCCTTGTAAAATGCTTGCTGGGCTTTCTGTTGGAGCTCTTTCTGTTCGTTTATAACAGCCATGATTTCAGTACGAGTGCCTTTTCGGATTGCCTGTTCCAAATCAATACCGGATGTATAATCATACTCGGAATTTCGCTGGGTTGAAGTCAGGCTTTCCAATTGTCGAGACAACCGTTCGTTCTGTTCCTTCAGAGTTCCCACCATGTTTGCAAGTTTGCCTGTCTCACTGGATGCTCTTGCGATTCCTTCCAATCGTTCTGGACTGTCGATTTCCAGTTCTTTTAGTTTCGCTAGAATATCATCCGTCGCCTTTTCCGGTGTTAGTGTCGGTTCCGCCGTGGGTTCCTTCACTGTAGGTTGTTCTGCCATGTTAGTCTCCTTTTTGGTTGCTTCCTAATTACCTTCCTTTCGGTTGGGATAGGTCGCTTCCAGTTTTTGATTATGCAAAGCTATCTTTGCATATTGTTTTGTGCCTTTCAGCGGGTCAAACAGGAAGTCGATAATCTCCTTCGTAATGTAAAAAGCCCTTTGATTGGCATCTTTGGTTTCTTTGTCTAAGTCCGTAAAATCTTTGCTTAATAACGATGAAGCCATTTCATTGGCAATCGTTGTCAAAAATAATTGATGCACTTTCCAACCGGGATGCTTTCTAAGCTCCGCATATTTCATGCAGTTCTTTGTATGGTCTTCTGTTTTATAAAGAGACAGAGAAAGTTTATTAAGAATTTTGCGGATCATCGTGGATACATCCTCCTAAAATTTCCCTTTCTATATCGGATGAATCATACTTTACATACATGATTTCAATGATTTTTGCAGAAAGAGATGCGGTCTGGAATTCATGCATCTCACCCGGTCTGGTCGTAAAAAATTCCCCTTTTTTTAATTGAGATATTCCTTTATCAGTCTTGACAAACAATTCGCCCTCAAGCACATAAAACAAATTAAACTTTGAAAAATGCTTATGCCATGAACATCTTTGCTGTGGAATCAGTTCAAGCAAACTTATCTCGTTCAAATCATTTCTAAAAATATTTAGCCTATCTCCCCACGACCCATGAGTGCGTTCCATCGTTCCCCCTATTTCATCAATTGTTTAACCACATCCCTCTCAAGATTTCTCTTCGACTGACTTGCTGCTAAATGATCTTTCCCCTGAAGTTCAAGGGCCTTCATTTGAATCTGCTGTTGCATCATCTGCTGTTGCTCCTGAGACACCTGTTGCGGAGTTTTTAGATATTTATCAGTATCATAGAAGTCCATCATCTCCATAATGGATTTCATGAACTCGTATTGCTGAAGATAAGGGCTTTGAGACCAGATCTGATAATATTGCAAAAGAGTTTGAGCCCTGAAATGTTTTCCAAGAGACGGCTCCATTGACGTATATCTTGCCGTAAAATCGTAGTCAGGATGAATATCACCGGCAAACATCGGCGAAAAGCTCATTCCTTGAGGTCCGTTTATTCTTGCTTCGAAGTTATCGGGAAGATGCCAGGTATTCAAAAGCATCATATATTTCAATAACGGCTGAAACCCTTGATAATCCATGGTCATCAACAAAAGTTTTATTCTTGCTTCCCCCATCGCCTGCAATGAATTCCCTGTCCAAACAGGTTTTTTATACTTCACACTACGAATCATAAAAATTCCATTTGGTACTGTTAAACAACTCACTTTGCATTTATATTTTTCTTTAACAACTGATTTAATACCATTGTGATACCACCAAGTATATTTATCACTTGATTCTGCAAGATGATATTTGTCGTGATGATGAGGTTCTTTTGCTTTTTCTGTCCATATATTTGATCTTTTACCAATTTTTAATAAAATCTCTTGAAGATCATCGGCCATTTGTTTTGAAGATGTTGTAATACATCTCTGACCCCCGGCATTATAATGACCATCTCCAAAATGATACCAATCAAAAAATATTTCTAACAGTTTGGGCTCCAAAATTAATATATCATATGGTATATATTTTTCATAACTATATCCGAATGTTACTAAATATTCCCATAATTTCTTATTGTTTACTATCCATTGATCTCCATTTTTAGAAAAATTAAACGGAAGCCTTTTTAATAATTCTTCTATTCTGTCTATATTCTCTTGGCTACATTGAGTTATCCCAACAGCATAGCAATGATTTCTAATAGTGTGTTGCACATGGCCTTCGGAAAGCCACAACCCCATAAACGCACACCAATCTTCTCCGCTTATCCCAAATGGATTTTCGGTTTTCCCTGTTCCTTTCCATTCTCCGGTTAGTGGTATTTTGGCATGACTATATTCTGAAAGTTCTCTAGCACGAACTATCTGCTTATTAAAACCACTTCTTCCCTCTCTTTCTATTGGAAGTCTATGTTCTCCTGTGCAATAAAATTCAGCAGATGCATTATTAAAATGATATAATTCATATTCATCTTCAGGATATTCAATATATTCAGACGGCATTTGATATTCCATCTCTCCAGTATCGTAATTAAGCGTCATAACTTCTTCTGTTCGTTCTAATTCATGGAACATTTTCCAACCATTGCTTGTTAATATTTCATATGAATCAGATTTTAGGCAATGTATGGTACCAACCGCTTCCTGTCGGGTCGGAGTTGCGCCCATATTATAGCGATACATGCCGGTCATGTCTTCGATGGTCGATTTAAAAAACTCCTCCTGTTCCCTAAACGTATTGGCGAATGTATCGGGTATTGTCAGAGATTTCACCTGGTCAACTCCCTGCTCTACCCCTCCGGGTACAAACCCGAACGGCTTCCAGATTAAAGACTCTATAGGTATATCGGAGTCCTGTTCGATCAGCAGCATCGGGTTTACGAGCATAAGAGCCCCTTGATAACGGGTATTCGCCAGGGTGTCGTATTGTTCTTGGATCGCTTTTCCCAATCGGATAATGCCCATGTCCCAGAATAATTCGGGATGCCGGTAAGCTCCAATATTAAAGAACGGCTTATAACCATAAGTATTTTTCTGTATTGAAAGCAAGACTTTATAATTGCCTATGTGAACAATCGCTTCACTTTCTTTTCCTTTAACTTTTATTCCGCTTCCAATGTCATAAGCGGTTTCGTCTTCCGGGAAAATATATTTCCCGTATCCTTCGATTACATCTACCGAAGGTGCCATCCTATCGGTCTGAAGCTCGGCGATTTGGACATAATTTTCGATATCAAGACTCTTGGCAAACGCCTCCATCGAATCATCAGGATATCGGTAGCCCGTTCCAACCGCTGTTGAAGGCTTGTCCCATCCAAGTTCTTTGATATTCCGGTAAATTCCTTTTTGCTGCATTTCTCGCAGATAATCCACCGACCTTTTATATACACAAAACACAAACGGCATTTTCTGTATTAATTTGTAATGGGGATGCGGAACAAATAATTTATTATGCAAAACTTCCGCATACGGAGCGTCATAAACAATCTGAGGGGCCTGTTGAGTGATTGATTTCCACATCATTCCCGCGAGTCTTCCGTATTGGTCATATTGAGGAATTGGGAATTGTATTCTTTTTGGAGAAATTCGTTCCTCTTTCTTCCAATAGACTTTGGCGATCCCGCTCCCCCATGAAAGGGCGTTTACCATCCACTGATAATTAAATAAATACGAAGATCCGGCGCAATCTATATCATTCAGCGTTTCGAGCTGGTAATTCAAAAGCCCCTGCACTCTCGGCGCCCTGTCTACGTCTGATTTCTTCCTCGGTCTCACCCCTACCAGATCGGATGCGCCTCCCTGATAGATCTGTTCCAGCATTCTTGAAAGCATCGTCATTATACGAGGCAGAAGTTGCGGGAACGTCATGTTGTAGGCAAGCGGATAATTCGTCTCGTCTCTGTAACCGGTATAATATTCGAGGTCGTCGTCATAATTCGCCCTTGCCTGCTGATTCAAATCCCATTGGAACTTATAGGCGGCCAGAAAATGCTTACAGGCTTCCTTCTGTCTCTTGTCCATCTTCTTCCTTTACAGGTTCCCCAAACAAATAGTGTTTAATTCGTGTGAACACACCCTTCTTGGGTGGGGGTGATTCAACAACTCTGCGTATCTCATGCTTAACATCGTTCTTTAACCCTGTGAAAATATCGTCAAGCTCTCGTACCTTAACCTTTTTTCTCTCATCGACGAACTTATCTATGTGTTCGAATATACGGGTACATTCCTCGCATCGCTCTCCATGTACTTTCTTGAACTTTTTAAGTCGGTTAAGGTCTGTTTCCCCCATCACCCTTTTGCAAACATTACAATGCACAAATAACGGCATTATTCCCCCTTATTTTATTGCAAAACAAATAACTTGACTCGCACCTGTCGTTGGTGTCTGGTCTATAACCGGACAACATTTTTTACCATAGAAATACACAATTCTCTGGTCATACACATCCACAGCCTTGGCATAGAATATTGTCGGACCCGATGTGCTTCCGTTCTTAATATGAATCACATCGTCCGTTGCGTTTGGAATCCATAAGATGTAATCCAATTGAACAAAGTCTATGTTCCCCCAACCGTGAGTTGCATCCTGCCATGTCCATGCGGTTGCTGCGTCATGCGTTACGCTTATAAATTTGTAATCCCTAACACTCGTTATAGCCATCTATCTCTCCTTTTAGTGACATATATTTCATCTCATTCTTGGCCCCAATCTAAAGGATCCCTTTTTAACTGGTGCTTTACATTTGAAATGTCTGAAATTGTCCCTGTCATGACTATCTCAACCCTTGAACTTTTTGTCTTGTCCCGTATCCCAAGGGGTTATGAATATAATGTTTCCCGAACGGCCCAATGGTCGTGAAAGTTTCGTTTTTAGAATATCTTGAAGGCTCCATGTTCTTTTTAATCTTTCTGGATTTATTTTGAATCATGTATTTCACGTTCACGCAGTAATCAGAAAATTTCGGGTCCGGTGACGCAGTGCCATCTCCCTTCGGAACATTATAATGATTTTTCATGTTATGAATCAGTGTCTTGCAATTCCTTCTTATAAACAGTCTCGGATGATCCCTGTATCCCCTCGACTTTCCTCTTAGAAAATCATTCATGATCGAATACCCCACATAAGGATCTCGGTTCCAGCCCTCGACCATTCGTATTCCGCAATGCCTGAACTCGTCCCATGGTGAAAATCCGGAGATAAGCGCATTGTTCTTGTCTTTCATCTTGGGATCGCCGTATCTTTTGATTTTAATGTTTTTCCATCCCTCTATTTCTCGTATGGCCGTTGAAATACCCGAAATCGTTAGCCCTCTTCCGGCCTGCGGACTCAATTCGTCGAATACGACAATATCTCCCTTATTAGGACCGGACATATACTCAAACAACCAGACTATTGCGCAAGGTTTGCTGCCGTGCCAATCAACGGCCATTTCAAATGACACATCGGGATCTCTCCAGGGTGTCTCAAAGTCTTCGGGAAGAATATGGCCGGTCATGTCCTCCGGATTCCATGCATGATCCTGGAAATCAGGAAAGATAAGCTTGCCCCAGGTCGGATATTCGCCGTAAACCTGGATTCTTATCTGCTCTTCGGTCTTGCCCTTGGAAAACTTGCGGATATATTCCGGCGTAATGGCAGGATTTTCTTTCATAGCCGCTTTTACAACATAAACATCGGGATCTTCTCCCCGTTCAAAAGGATCGACAAGTTTAAATTTCGTCCAGGTCGGGCCTTTGTTCTTGGTTTCTTCGTCAAAGGGAGGGGTAAACGAATGAAGAATTCTCCCGCCGCCCTTGGCGGTTCTCAATCCTCTTTTAGATTCGTCGTATATCTGATAATCCGGCTCTTCGTCACAACCTAATATATCAAAATTCGTACCGGAATGCAGTTTTTTCCTTTGCTCTGATGTCTGGAACGCCAAACTGGATCTCGTTATAAGGCTTAATGTTCGATTGTCTCTTGAAGGATAATCCTTTATCATTGATTTTGCCAGCATCGGCCCTATTCGCTGACCGTCGAACGTCCTTGAGGGTTCAAGACAGGTTTCGGCGAAAATCTTTCCGTATCCGTGCTCAAAATCATTCACCAAAACCTTGATCTTGATAGGAGGCTTGCCTATAATCGCCTGATGCGGATGAATTCCGTAAGCAAAACAGATAAGATTCCAGTAAAGCCATATCGTTTTCCCCGTGCCATTTCCCGCAACGAACACCACTTCCCAAAAATTCTGAAGGGAATTTATGGCCTCAACCTGTTTGTCATAAAAACGCTTCCGCCACTCAAACAACGGAAGCCAGTCTTTTGGTATCTCTTGTGACATCTTCACCCTATGGGCAAAAAAGAAGGGCATCAAATAGATGGGGTAGCACCTACCCATGCCCTTCTTAATTCGGTTTGAACCGTCCTTCGGAGATCAGCCGAAGTTAGCCCAAGTTCACCTTAATGTATCCAAATTAAACCTGACAGTTCCCTTCGTCTCGTTGTTCCATTTCTTGCAACATCTATAAAGAAAATCCTTAGCCGATACCGCTTCTCCTATCACTATATCAACAGGGACATCCACGCTCACCCACTTCCCTGCGTATGATTCCGAATTCACAAAATCGTTGAACGACTTTAAACAAAATGGACATTCATCCCTCGCAAGCCCTTCAAGATAACCCATCATATCCCCCCTAACAAAAATGACCGTAAACCTTCCCCTTCTTCATTTCTTCCTTGATCTGAGATCTAAGATCTTTATTTGGCTTTCTTTTTGACACCCTTTTTCCTCCGCTTGGAAATCTTTTTCATGTTCTGAGCAAAAATAGCCTTCTTCTTGGCCAGACCTCCCTTCTTTTTCGCCGCAACTATCTTTTTCGGCGTGGCCTTTCCAAATGACCCCAATGTGCCCTTCATCTTCATCCTGGCCGTAGCCTTTTGTATCCATTTCCTTCCCATCACTTAATATCCTCTCAATACGATGTTATCGTTATCAATACGCCCCAACATATTAAAAATATCGCCAGAATGTCTATCATTTGTAGCCTCCCTTCAATGCATCTCAGCTTCACTTCTTCGCCCGCTTTTTGCCACGTTTCTTCCTCACAGGCAACCCCTTTCGTTTCGTAGTTGCGAATTCACGCGCAACCCTTTTTGACGGTCATCTCTTACCTGAGATAATTCCATGCTCTCACATCGCCATAAATTTTTGTTGTTTTTTCGATACCGCCGGCATTATTTCCTCCCTAATATTTTGTGCGCCTTCGCTTTTATTCTGCTCTTTTGCGAGACTGTCAAACCTTTCGCTTTTGGAAGCAACTGCAGCGCTTTCCTGGCATGCTCTTTATCAGGCATCGGAAACCTGTACTTTTGTCCCTTCTTCCGGTTTTTCTGAACAATCGTTGCAGATTTCTTCCTCGTTTTCGCACTTATTTTTGCCATATATCTTCTCTACCCCCGCCATGCGGATTTCTTCGGGATACTTAATCATTTATATATTTTAAATACATCGTATTTTGTAAAACCCTTATTATTCTATGCTCCGCTTCTTCGATTTCATGTTCCATAACAAAACGCGAATAGGCGCATGAACTCAAAAGATAAAGCAATATATGCAATACCTCTTCAAAGGCCGCCAACTTGATGTTTTCTTCGTTATATGGACTCATGCTTTTATCTGGCCAAGTCTCGCATAAACAAATATTGACTATCCTTGAATTGCAATTCCTTTGTACACAAGCCGCATTCCCATCGCCAACAATCTTGTCGCTGTGAGAGAAATTGATCTCGAAATCCTTAAGCCCCAAAATATCAATCCATCTTAAAGCTTCTTTTTTGAAAATTTCAAAATCGCTCTCGCTCGTTTTTATGACATCCATTAAACCTCGCAATCGCAAAACTTCACGCCTTTGCCACAATCCCCGCACCGATCGTTGGGATTCTTTTCCTTGTACGCCTGTGAGTATTTGGGCCTGCCTTCAGTTTCTTTTTTGTTTGGATCGTTAAATATTCTCGGCTTCGCTCCATCCCAAATCGGCACAACACCACTTTCCCCCTGCCCGCCCCTGTGCCACCTCATATGTTCGGAATGGTCTGCGAATACCATACGGTTTTTACAATCATTGTTTGTCGTGTCTCCATCCTTATGATGAACCACCCAATCGGGCATCAGCCTCTTGCCGATGTCAATCAGATCCTTATCTGTAGCTTCACGGCCTATCCTCTGTCCTTGACGGTTGGAGTTGTAACTAGAAGTCTTTACCCTCTTGTAATAACATCCCGTGCTGCAAGTCGGGTGAAGCGTGTCCCTGATATACGCCTTGTGCCTTAAAAACGTCCCTCCGCATTCTGAACACGTTAGCTCGACCAGCTGCTTTCTGGTGTCTATTCCACGCTTATTGAGATATTTTTTGACACCCTGCCTTGTCACACCGAATATGCCGGCAATCTTTTGCAGACTTAAATAATTCGGCGCATTCCACAACTCGACTGCCCTGTCGTCAATCCTGCCGTACTGCCCCATGTCGCCCTCCTATATTTAAGGTTTACATAACTGTCTACCATTATACAGAAGTTGACATGAATGTCAAGCTAAAAGTTGACGAGAAAGGTAACTTATCGTTCTTGATAAAAAATCTGTGGCGGGTTTGATATATATACAACCACCCCCCGCCCCCGGGGTACCCTCCCTGAGCATGCTTTGACCGGTTCCTTTTGTTGACGCTATAAACAGTTGACGCTATAAACATCTGATAAGATATATTATGGAAAATTTGCCTCGCTGCAACCTATTGATATCATTACATTTGGTAATTTACTCTCGATTACCAAAGCTAAACCCCTGGCTGACGCGGGTTTACAATTCGGAGTCATCAATTATTTAGCCTCATCCACTATGTCATCCACCATGGTTTTGACACGATCAACTCCCTGATTTAGCTGTTGCATCACGATTTGGCCGACCGAGATTAGTTGGGTGAGTGCGGGTTTACCATATGATTCGTCTGTCTGCTTAAGCAAACCCACGGTCTGTTTAG
Organism: uncultured Desulfobacteraceae bacterium; assembly: GCA_964423495.1. Lineage (GTDB taxonomy): Bacteria > Desulfobacterota > DSM-4660 > Desulfatiglandales > Desulfatiglandaceae > CAYRFN01. The sequence continues at coordinate 7,818 of CAYRFN010000020.1, read as the reverse complement.
TTTCCTTAATGATATTTTTGACTTTATCGGCAGCGGCTATTTTCTCATTGTTATCTGACGATGTTGATTGTATTTCGCTAGCAGCATTGAGGGCGTTGCGGTTGATATTGTAGGCTATGGGTAATGATGAGAGGTCGTGTGCAATTGCGGTTTCGATCATCAATTTTCGAAATGCGGGAGTCTTAAGCTTCTTGTAATAGCCACCGCATGAGACATACTTGGGCGAGAATCCTGCATTAATGCCAGCCTGTCGCACGTCAGACGGATTGCGAAACAGCTCCAAAGCGAGTAGGGCGTCGCGGTCTATTTTTTGTTCTGGTGCATCGGCATTGGGCTTGAGTAACTTAGATTTTTGGGTCATAACAACCAACCTTTACTTTATTGCCTGCCCGGACGATCTGCGGCTTGCTGAAGGCCGAAACCGGGCAGGCTATCAAAAAGAGGGGAGGTATTTGACGCCCTGTTGCGTCCTTAGTCTTGGAACGGAGCCCAAATAAATCCTTGTTCTTGCGGATATTTTTTCATTAAATTATTCACCCGCCGGACTCGATAATCATTTGGCGTTTCCTGAAAATCAATCTCTGTCACGAGGTCATGATTGGAATCGAATACCCTAACAAATCGCTTAATCTTCATCTTTCCTCTCCCATAAAAAAACAGCCCGATTGAATCCGTGCAGTTGACTGTAATCGTTGGATCATAATCGAGCCCTCTTGGGTTGATGGTGATTTTGGAGGATTATAAACTACAATATATTGCGTTGTCAATAATTATTTTACACTATCGACTCAAAATCGTCACTTTTTTCTGATTGCCGATATTTGTCAGTCATTGACACTTTTGGATAATATTGATTTGATTAGATATTCATGCCAAATTCTCAAATATCCGTGGAATCGCCTTACATTCTGGTCGGTCTCAAAATTGTCACCGCTATCTTGCATAAATTATTATTATCATGAATTTCGCACATTTGCAAGCTATTTCGCAACATGCATTATTGTTGGCACCGAAATTGCTTTGATATAGGGCAAGAGCAAACAATAAACCAAAACAAAGGAGGAGGAAAATGAAAGTAACTATCAAAGGTAATGGCAACCAGGCACCTTATGGCATCGGAGAAATAATCGATATACTGCCAGTAAGCCATTGGAGAAAAATCCAAAGGCTTGTTGGATCTTACTATAACGCTCCTACAATGGAGTGCGCTGGTTGTCATGAGCGGCTTGATTGGACATATGATAATCAGACTTATAGGGTCACCGGTCTTAGCAACTGTAAATGCGGTGGATGACGCCATGCAACTAACATCAATCA
>CAYRFN010000020.1:0-6401 GCA_964423495.1 uncultured Desulfobacteraceae bacterium | reverse complement strand
GCGGCGGTCATGGCCCGGTTTCTCAGCTCTGAGACCGGGCTGCGAATTAACCTGGTGCTGTGTTTCCGCTGCGCCGCAATTGCCCGGATTTGGCCTGACGAAATTATCGGGCAAATTATGAGAAAGGAGGGATGATGGCAATCTATACCCGATACGGCAACGAAATAGAAATCATTGCCTCAAATGCGGAAGGGACAATGGTCAATGTCAAATACGCCGACGGATTTGTTGATACAAAATCTGTCATTGAATTAAAAGCAGACGACGGAGTAAACGAAATTATGTCCGCAATTGCGAAAGTGAGAGCCTGACATGCGGATGACACCATCTGGTGATGATTCCGTTAGCATCCTCAAACTTAACAATCTCGCCGGCAGGGGCTCAACCGGGCTCCTGCCTTCTTCCCGGGTTTTAAATTTTAATCTCCTGCCAAATCCCTTATAACAATCTCGCCTTTTATTGACCATACTTTTGACACCCGGATGTCCCATATGTGAGCGTCATCTTTGAAAAGAGCATCCAATAAACTTTTCAATAAGTTATCTACATCCGGTCGTTGCTGGTGCGGCTGTCCTTCCATAATTTTTTTCCGTTGTTTTGTCCATGACTTCGGCATAGGAAGTTTAAATAAAACATGGGCCTTGCTTGCAGGGATCTCGATTTTATATGCCCGGCAAAGATCGGCAAACCATCGATATTTCATCACACAAGGGCGTTTCTGCCATTTATCTCTTTGCGTCATCCGAGGTTTTGCGACGGGTTCTATTGGATAGCAACGCGGCTTTGCCATTTGTTGTCCTTTCGGCCTTAAATATCAAAAATAATTAAGAATATCTTTCCAGCTTGTGAATCGTATTGCCCGATCATCAATGAACACAGAAGCTATCGGTTTTATATTAGTTATGGGGATATCATCAAAATCAAAATCTATTGCCCAAAAAATACACCAATCTAAAATTTCTTTGTGCTGTTCAACAGGTCTCGAAGTGAATATCACAATATTATAACCCTTATCCCTTAATTTTTTTATGGCTTGAAATGCCCCGACAACAGGACCATCATATATCGTCCCATCTTTCCAACCCTCGGAATAATCATGAATAACATTATCGAAATCAATCGCTATTGTTCGTTTCTGTTGTCCCATTCTATATTCTCCGATATTCTTTGGATTATTGGTATTAAATCTTCTCTGCCGTCAGCTTTTGCCCGTTCGATACATATTGATTTCGGCGTATCGAACTTTTTCAATTCGACGTTCCACGGGCCACGCTCCCACCGTTTGCGGTACTTTTCCTTAAGATGGGTCGCATCAATAATGACTTTCGTATGTCCTGATAGAAACAGCGATTTAACCATATATGTCTCGATCACTGTTACCATATCCTCAGCTTCCAGGATAAAAGGTTGCCCATGTAAAGCTAATCTTATAGCGTCCCGGTTAACAATCGGCAATCCTGTTGATAATGCCCAAGAACTTTTACCACTTCTCGGTAATCCCATCGTCAAAATTAATATCCATTCTGCCATAATTTTTGTCCTTTCGGCCTTTGGGGGTATTGGATGAGATCTCCCGCTTTCGCCCATTTGCTCCATTGCTTTATACGAGCTTTTATCTGCTCTAAATCAGCATTAATCCAAGCGCCCTGTTTACCACCAAAAAACATACAATATCTTTCACAAGTCATAAATTCGGCATCTCCTAACACTATAAAAACCGTTATGAGTTTGTTTTTTGTGATGTTTTTATACATTATCTCTTGCCCCTTTGGGATATTTTTTGAACATTTATCTTTCCATTCAAGCATCAATGCCATACCGTTAATTTCAACAATGCCATCAACATCCGAAAAGTTTATTTTCCCTGGGAAACAAGTTGCAAATACATGGAATTTTAATCTTTTTTTCTCATTAAAACATCCATCTTTTTCGCAATCCCATTTGAGATAATTGCACCCATTATCTGATGAAGCCATATTTCAAAAAACCCCTTTTAAACTTTTCTTCCTCCTTTCCAAAATAAAAAAATGCGCTTCCTTGGGTTGGAGATGACTCGATACCCGAAAACTTTATTCTGCCTTTTGTGAAACAAATCAAACTGGCCGCCGATTCTGCAAGATGAAACCATGCAGTATCTGTAAAATTATTGGTCAACAATATTGCCTGCTTCACATTTTTATTTAAATACTCATTAACGAGTTTTTTTATGAAATTGGATATATCTGGCTGAGAATATGGAGGGTTAAGCCACACATTGCCAATCCAAGGGATATTCAAACCATTTGTTTCGATTGTGCAAAATTCTTTAGCCTTAATTCGGATTTGACAAAAATTCGATGTTGCCGGATCAAGATCAATGCTCCCCATCACTTCACGTGCCGCCTCAACATATTCAATCGGGGTGTACCATTCATTATCACCAGTGAAAGATGTTCGGAATTGTGAATTATCTGCATGGTTCGTGCAAATAATCCCTTCGGCTCTTTGAACTCTCCCTCGTAGCTGATCCCCGCTTACATAATCGCCATGCTTAGCATTTTCATTGATCTTTTCTGATAAGGCTTTTGTCACAGTTGCCGTCCCTGCGCCTGTTTGAACCTCTGCTAATTTAACCAAGTGGGTTAATGCCTCATTACAGAGAACGCATTTGCTTTTTGCTTCTTCCGGCAATGATTCAAGGAAAGCATTTAACTTTGAGATAGTATCTTCACTTACTCTTGACATTTTATTCATCCATTTTAATTTTGCGTATTTCCTTCGGTTTATCCCACACACGGCTCTTGCAATTCGGGCAGACTTTCGGTTTTTTTGGGGATCTCGGATACCACTTATATTCGCATCTTAAACATTTTAGCGTCTTCATAGGCTACACCTATCATAAGTGATATTAATGTCAATACGTTTCTTGCCAACTTAAAATATTTCACCTCTCAGGCCAATTGATAGTTGTCGTATCGCAATTCGGATGTAGAAGCTCAAATTCATTTTTCCATGCTCCGATACTCATTGTCTCCCCGCATTCATGACACCGAAACTTTCCGGCATTAAGACACTCACGATACTTGGGATAATCCAACGAGGCGATTATTCTCGCTATATCTCGATGTCGCAATCACTCCCGGTCCTCCCAAAGATGATCGATATGATGATGATCCGGATATTGGTTCTTCCTGGCGCATATCATCAGGATCGAAATCACCAGAACGAAGAAACAGATTATCGCCAGACATGCTAAGATAAAGCTGATGATTATTTGGAACATTTCAGGCTCCTTTCGGTTTCCTCAACCGGATCAAAATACCCCTGCCATATCCGGTTCCATTTCAGGGATTTCCCGATGAGACAGGCGAAAATTAAATAGGCTGTGGCATAGGTATTTCATACTTACCCCCTTTTGGCGTCTATTCAATTAGCTATTAAAATATTTCATTTTAGGTAAAAATCCAAATTGGTTTCAAATGGCAGTTGCCGAAGCGCTTCATTCAATGACGTTGGATATGCAAGCGCAAGCTCCGCCAGTTGCCAGCCTTCTTTCGGCGGCAGCCACCGAGTACAAGTTTTTTTCGGTTCTTTCTTTCCTTGACATTGTTGTGTCGCACATCTGTTGCAGTCTGGTGTCATTTCTCACCTCCGGGTGTTTATGGTTGGGGTTGTGATTGCATTAAAATATCATTCCAGTCTTTGCCCCTCTCCGGTGGCACAATGACGCTTACCAGATAATCTTTCAGATATAGCTTATTTGCTAAAATATAAGCGGAGCGTTCTCCTGCATACGAAGTATCACAATCGGCGTATATTTCGATTTCACGTATACCATCCGGTGGCTCGAACATCTCCAATATCGTTGTTGAGAGACATGACCATGTAGCAACATTAAACATCTGTGCGACAGACATAGATGTTTCGATGCCTTCAGCAACCGCTAACTTCCCAGGATTGTCAAACATTTGGTCTGCCGGATCGAACAACCGAATCGCACAACCCTGAAGCGGCCCCTTTGCCGGCATGATCTTTTTCGGCGAAGGAATATCGGCTTTTTGGTTTCCGCTTAAATACGTCCTGAGAATGCTCATGTTTTCACCGGCTTTATTCTTGATCAATCCCAGCATGGCCTGATATCGCTTTTTAGTGTCGGATTCATAGCACTGAGGACAATACATGATATCTTTCGGCGTCAGAACCAAACCCCTGGCCCTGAGATATTTCGATACCGGATCGCCTGATTCAAAATGTTTTGATGTTGAATAAAGCGCTCGTAGCGAAGTTGCTGCATCTACCGTGTTTTCTTTTTTCTCTGTCTTTTCAATCATGCAAACCACCTTTGCAATTTGTTCTAAACATTCCGGAAAGTCCCAATTGAAAACTTTCATTAAAAGCGAAAATCCATCACCCGCACCACAATTCCTACAAAAATAAAGACCCTGTCCTTCTCTATCATCATACCAAAATCTATCAGTGCCGCCACATGCAGGACATGGCTTGTTTTTTTTAAATCCCACATCGACGTTGAAATATTCATAAATCCCTGTCCATTTACCATGACATAATTGCTTCAAATCGTCTGCATCAATTGGCATATTGCTTTTCTTTTGATTTTATCCATTTAATCATCAAGTATTTCATGTAATTTTTAAACTCCTGATCCGGCTCTCTTGGTGCGATATGGTTCATGTTTCTCGGCCATACCCCGATTCGTTCTCGATACTTATGGCTACTCCATCCGGGAGCATATCCCTTTTGACGACGGTAATATTCCAGCATGGCCCACCATTTCTCTTTTTCGTTTAGAGTATATTTTTTTCGGTTTTTTCCAATCTCAACAAGTTCCGCTTCAACGGCCTTTATTTTTTTCCCGTAGTTTTTAACATCCAACCCGCATTGTGGGCATCTTGGGCCTGTAAACATATATGCACACTCCTTGCATGTCATTATTGTTTTCTCTTTTTTTCTCACAACTTTCTTTTGATACGCAATCTTTTTTCCATCAAGCGACCACCGAACCTCATCTTCAACAAATCCCAACCGGTCAACACAGCCACCGTGATCTATGACAACACATTCTTTTTTATCCGGATATGGCCGGAGTCCCCTGCCTACCATTTGACGCCAAAGACCCATTGATTTAGTCGGCCTTGCGATAATGATGCAACCGGCTCCAGGATAATCAAATCCTTCGGTATAAAGCCCCACATTGCAAACAACCTGAGTATTTCCAAAACGCAAATCATTTAAAACTTCGTCTCTTCGGTCTTCAGAACTATGAGCATCAAGATGTTCGGCTGATATCCCATGCTTTTTAAATTCTTCGCATAACGCCCTTGAGTGTTTTACATTAACGGCAAAAACAATTGTCTGAAGCCCTCCGGCTATTTTAAGCCAATTTTCAAACACATCGCCAATCAGCTTTACCTGATTCATTCTTTTTCCGAGTTCTTTTTTGTCATAATCCCCAGCAATAGTTCTAATTCTATCCAAATCCGGTTTTGATGGCGCGTAATATCTTCCAGGAACGAGGTAATTCTGCTTTATGAGCTCATCTACGCCTACCCCGTTGATAAGAGAATCGTAATATTTCCCCATCCCAACCCCAGAAGCGAGACAGGGAGTGGCCGTGACTCCGATAATGATTTTATCAGGATATTCCGACAGGACTTCTTTAAACGTTCTTGACAGGGATCTGTGGGCCTCGTCTATAAAAACAACCGAAGCATCAACAAAAAATGGGTTGCCGCTATCGCATAATTGTAACCGTCTGTGATATGTCTGGATGGTTGCAATTTGTATTTTCGATTCAAAAGAAGTATTGCAACCCGCCATTATGATTCCGGGGTTCAATCCATAATCCCTGAATCGTTCATCCATCTGCTGGACAAGCTGTCGCCTATGCATCAATGCTAATACTTTTTGATCGTTCTCGACAACCCGTCTTCCGATCTCTGCGAGTATATGGGTCTTACCACCTCCTGTCGGCAACACCATTAGCACTTTTTTATTTCCTTGCTTAACTGAATCTCTGACTTTTTCAATTAGGTTTGATTGATATTCTCGGAGTTCGACCACGGCGCTTTTCCTTGTTAGCTAATACATACTCTTATATATTATATTCACTAGTATTTTCATTTTCATTTTCATTTTCAGTGTTTGCTATAACTTTTGCCATAGCAAATGGTAAAGCAAAAATCATTTTTTCGACCATGTTTTTTTACCACCTTTTTTACCAGCCTCTGCTCTCTTTGTGCTTATATTATAGTCTCTTATCATTCGTTTTTGGCTTAAACTATTGCCATTTAATTGCAAAACATCTTCTTCTATAAGCTCCTTAAGGGCCTTCTCAATAATAAGCAAAGGGTATGGCAAATGCCGAGCAAGTTTGTTAGCAAAATTTAAGCAAATATTTTCAC
>CAYRFN010000019.1:0-40807 GCA_964423495.1 uncultured Desulfobacteraceae bacterium | reverse complement strand
ATTAGCCGTGTAATCGTAAAGGGGTGAGTCAGTCAGTGCAAAATTCAGGTATTAACTCGATAAATGGTGAATTCACCGAATAGTCAAGGTTTTTTGTCCCTATATGGCAATAAAACCTATGGAGGCCCAAAATGCGAAATGTAGCAGTTCTTGGAATTAGCATGACAAAGTTCGGAAAGTTTTTAGACCGGTCTTTGAAGGATTTAGGCCGCGAGGCGGTAAGTAACGCACTCGCTGATGTCGGCATATCCAAAGAGCAGATCCAGGCGGCCTATGTAGGCAATACAGCAGGGGGTATCGTGACCGGTCAGCACTGCATACGTGGACAGGTCATTCTGCGTGCCATGGGGATAGGCGATATTCCGATAATGAATATTGAGAATGCTTGTGCCACGGGATGCGCTACCTTCTATATGGCATGGATGGATGTCGCCTCAGGGCTTCATGATTGCGTACTGGCTCTGGGTTTGGACAAAGTTTACCATTCAGATAAGAAGGTTAGCTACGAAGCCGTAAATGCGGTGAGGGATATTGAACTATCTTCAGCCTCGGAACAAATCGGAGATGCCTTGCTTGGTCATGCTGAAAGGGCACGTAACTATATGGCGGCCTACGGATTAACAAGGGAACAGTTAGCCATGGTATCTTCGAAAAACCATTATAACGGAAGCCTGAACCCCTACGCTCAATATCAAAAACCCATGACAGTGGATGAAATACTTGGTTTCCGTGTCGTTGCTGACCCGATAACGGTGCCAATGTGCTCTCCTCTGGGAGATGGTGCTGCTGCCGTCATTGTTTGCAGTGCCGATTATGCCAAACGATACACAACTCGACCGGTCTTCGTAGCAACGTCAGTTTTCCGAACCGGCAAAGACATTGGCCCTGACGAGCCGATTCTCACGGTGCGGACAAGCAAAGAGGCCTATGAGAAGGCAGGAATCGGGCCCAGCGAAATAGACGTTTTCGAAGTAAATAATGCGGTGACATTTCTTGAAATTGAAGCCTATGAGTCACTTGGTATCTGTGGCCGTGGTGAATCGCCCTCTCTCATTGAAAGCAAAACAACAGAGCTTACGGGACGTCATGCTGTTAATCCTAGCGGGGGTTTAGAAAGTAGAGGTCATCCATTTGGGGCCACGGGTCTAGCCCAGATAGTTGAGTTGGTGTGGCAGCTCCGCGGCCAGGCTGGACAGCGACAGGTGGAAAGACCCCCGAAGTCGGGCCTTGCCGAAATGAACGGTGGGCGTGGAGATCCGGATGAGTCTGCTGCCGAGGGGATCACTATCTTAAAATCCTAAAGTGTTTTTAGAAAGGAGGATGGGATCATGTTTTCAACCGATTGGCAAACCTCACAACGAAAATACGGTATCATTGTCGAACGAGATGTGAGGATCCCTGTCGAAGACGGGATCACTCTTGATTCGGATATTTTCCGGCCCAATGACGGAGGGAAATTTCCGGCCATTCTTGCTATTCACCCTTACTACAAACCGGAACAGTCTACGGAGATCATGCCTATAGCCTTTTCAGGTGAACGTGCCTTAATAGAAACTGGTGACTTCAATTTTTATGTTAGACGCGGATATGTCCTGATTATTGCAAATCTTCGGGGAACACAGGCCTCAGATGGCTATTTCGGAAATGTCGACCCTGACCGACAGACTATTCAGGATATCCATGACGTCATCGAATGGGTGGCCGAACAGCACTGGTGCGATGGAAATGTCGGCATGACCGGTATCTCCTACTTCGCTGTGGTTCAAAAACGGGTTGCTGCGCTCAACCCTCCCCATCTCAAGGCTATCTTCGCCCCCTATGGCTGGAGTGACAGTTATCGCGACCTCTATTTCCGGGGCGGCATCATGGCCCATGGATTTCTGGACTACTGGATTCGACGTTACAGCCCTGAGTTTCGAGTCAAAAACAGCTTGAGAGAAGCATGGGGCGACGAAAAATACGACCAGGCCATTGCCTCCGCTCTTGAGGATGAAGAGATCACGGCCGTGCCAGGCTTTAAAAAAGCCCTCTTGAGCCCCGATGAAGGTTGCCATCCCCTTTTATGCGAAATTATTCTCAATCCGATGCGAAACGCCTATTACGAGGAACGGGCGGTGGATTTTTCTGCCAATACCTCCGTTCCAGCCTACTTCGGAGGTGACTGGAAGGGCTATGCTTTTCATCTTTCGGGCGATATCCGAGCCTTTGAAAAGTGGCAGGGTCCGAAAAAGCTAACCATCGGTCCCGGAATCTATCTGGACCGCCCCTTCTACCAGTATGCCTACGAATTCCTTCGCTGGTTCGACCATTGGCTGAAAGGCATCGATACTGGAATGATGGATGAGCCGGCCGTCCAGCTTTTCATCCACGGGACAGGAGAGTGGAAGTCGGCTGATGACTGGCCAATACCCGGCACAAAATGGACACCCTTTTATCTCCATTCAAAAGGGCTTCTAAGCGAACATGAATTTTGGCCTAATGAGGGATTATCGACTTTCGAAGATTCGCCCTACCGTCGCGGCGGCCTTGAATTCAAAACGCCGCCCATGGTTGAAAGCACTGAGATATGCGGCCCTATCGTCCTGAACCTTTACGGGTCCTCGACGGATACCGACATCCTCTGGTTCATCACGCTCTACGATGTCGATGCTGACGGCCGGGAAGAGCTTCTCACCCGTGGCTGGTTGCGCGGATCACAGCGCAGAATCGACCCGGATGCCACAAAACCCTGGCAACCGGTCCATCTCCATACCGGAAGGGAGCCGCTTGAGCCCCATAAAATTTATGAGTTTAATATCGAAGTCCGACCTTACTGCATCTTACTCCAGCCCGGGCATCGGTTAAAACTCAAGATTAAATGTGCGGATGATGAGATCGCAAAAACGTTTATTGAAAATATCGGTCAAGGGCAAATTAGACGGCAGAGGGCATCCAACGTTACGGTTTATCATAACGCTGATTATCCGTCCCACCTCCTCTTACCTGTAACACGTGGGAACCGGATAGGGACTTTTATCTCGGGGGGAAAGTTGCCGCCCTTTAGAATGCCATGATCCCACTGAACGGCGAAATGCTGATTCCTATTCTTCCTTCGGTCTCAGATCCACCCACCTTTTCGGTTTGACATCAACCCTCGGGATAGTGCCAAAGGGTACAAACTCGACCGGTATCTTGATAGCCAGGGCATCTACAATCGCTTCCTCAATCTTTTTTTTCAGTGCAGGATAATCATTCTGACTAACTTCCGGAAGGGGTTCGGCCTTTGCTGTAACGAGCTCTAAATCACCTTTTTTCTCAAGAATCAGTTGAAATTCACTGCCCATTTCAGGGAATTTACGAATAATGTCTTCGATCGTAGAGGGGAAGATGTTCACCGCTCTGACTTTAACCATGTCATCAATCCTGCCGATGATATTGAATCTGGGGGACGTTCTGCCGCATTTGCAGGGTGAATCATCGTAAATGCAGAGATCCCTGGTTCTGAAATTAAACCCGGTGATCATGGTCTGCTGACTCAGGCAGGTAAGGACGAGTTCTGATTCCTCCCCAGGCCTTGCAGGCTCGGAACTGTCGGGTTTAAGAAACTGGTAGATCATGGTATCTTCAAAGAGACAGTGAAACCCTCCCTGCTCCTCACACTCCGACCCCACGAATCCGGATGGCATCACCTCAGTGATACCCACGGTATTTCTCGTGATGCCCGGTGAGTCGAAAATCGTTTCAATCCTCTTTCGTGTGGATTCAGTAAGAGGCTCACCGCCAAGACACAGGTGTCTTATGCCCAGACTTTTAACGTCTATACCCATCTTTTCGGCTGACGCAGCCATGTGCAAGATATAGGAAGGGGTCGTCACTGTCGCCGTGGCCTTAAAGTCCCTAATAAATTCAAGTCGTTGTTTTGTGTCTGTTGGTGGACCGGCAGGGATAGCGGTTATTCCAATCTTGTCAAAGGCGAGTATAAATCCCCAGCCTGCAAGCCAGAGGGTTAGAGGAAAGGGAAGGAAGGCCACGTCACCCGGTCTCAAACCCATATTCCAGACGAACCTTGAGGCCACTTCACCGAACATCCTCCACTCATCCATGTTCATGAGGAAACGTCTTGGTTTCGAAGTCGTTCCGCTGGTGCTGTAGGCCTTAGCCCCGTTCTTAATGACTTCTTCAAAGGACTTGCATAGAAATCCCCCGTAATCATCGTTTTCCTCTTTGAGATGGGCGGCCTGAACATTTTTATCCAGGTAGGGCACTCTTGCCAAATCATCGATTGTATTGATATCGTCAGGCGTTATTTTTGCCTCTCTGAATTTGTCCCTCCAGAACTTTGAATGGGCAAAGATATATCTTACCTGGCTTCGAAGTTTCCTCTCCTGGATGGATCGAATCTCTTCCCTGGATGCGGTCTCCACCCTCTCTGCCCAGTATCTCCTTTCATCCGACCTTTTTGTCATGGGTTACCTCCTTCTTAAGCGATTCGATAGAATGAGTAAGATGGCGTCTTTATATCTCATCACAATTTAAATCATCCGATTCTTATCCTGTCTTTTTATAAGAGAGCCCGAGCCCCTGTATCGGGGCAAAAACAACCATAATCATTTAACGAGACGGGGTAAGATCCTGTCGGGATCAAAGGCACGGATCAATTCTAATTCCTCGACAGTCGGTGGTTCCGTTTCAGGGACATTATCAGGTATGATCGGGACAAATCCCATCTTGCTCTTCACCTCTTCTACGGTATGACCGGGATGGACGGATTTGAGGCGCATGAGCTTTGTCTCTTCTTCAAAGTCAAAAATCGCCACGGGCGTTACCACATAACGGGGCCCCTCGGAATAGGAAGGGCTCCCTATCCTTTCCCTTCCGCCCGGGCCGTCCACAAATCCCGGACCGCTGATAAAATCCACCTTGTCAACAAATAACCTCGGACTCATAAAATGCGTAAATATATAGGCCCTCTTAAGCCAGGCCGTGGCCATAATGCCCACGGTGCCAGGCCCCCTGAATTTGGGTTTTTTCTGATCGCCGATATAGGCCATATTGAGGTTGCCATACTTATCTATTTGAAATCCCCCATAGCATCCAAAATCTATGAACCTTGGATTCCCCTGCATATCCATGATCGTATCCAAGGATATGCGACTTTCAGCACCAATATGCATACGGTAGTCGGTTGTTGACCATAGCAGTTTCTCGAACTTGGAGTTAATACTTGCTGAGGGCCCGCAGACAAACCATAAATCAGGAGCATGACGGGCTTGAGCTATCCGGATGGCACACCATGGTATTTGTGAAAAGGCTCCGATTACTCCCAATTCGCCATCCTTAAAATCCCTGCTCAAAAAAGACGTCATGATTTCTGCAGGACAATAATCTTTCGCATGATTTACACTACCCATTTTTGCCCCCTTTATTGTATGTCAGCTCTGATAAAAGACCAGCGATGCCGACCTTCTCAAGATACTCTTTATGATTCCTGACGTTGAAGACGTATTCATCCATATATGACTTAAAAGTCGTCTCATCTTGACCCGCTTTTCGGTATCTTTTCAAGTGTTCCTCATCCATCTGGTAACACCCGTGACATTCGCCCGGATGTGCCCCATAGGGTGCTTCCACCACGGCATCGACCAAGCGTCCGAATATTGTTACATCCGTATAATTGGCCATGGTATCCTCCAATGGCACGATTTCCTCTGTCGTCACGATGACCTTGTTCGAAGCAAAGTGGAGAAGATCCTGCACATGCCCCGCCTCTCGGGCATTTCCATAGGCATCGCACTTGGGGACATGGATGACCGCCAGGTCAGGCCTGATCGGCGGAACCACCACAACCTGTTTACCACTAAAGGGGTCTTCAACCGTCTTATAAAAGTCTGGATTCACCTTGATCACATCCACGCCCCTCATGCCTCCGGGCAACGGAAAAAAATCAACTCCGGCGGCTGAAGCTTTCAGACCGCGAAGAAGACCCATCTCGTCGAATTCAATTATATCCAATTGTCCCGTCTCTGCCAGCCTTCTGTAATTGGGCGCAGGACCTATGTAATCCAGGCCCACATAAGAAACGTAGATGGTTTTTACACATCCGGCCCCAAGCAGGATGTCCGTTTGATATCCCGTATTGTTTGTGGGAACTATGGTTAGATCTTTTATCCCTCTTCTTATCAGTTCCCGAGCAAAGGCGCTTGGCCCCATGTGACTATTGCAACCGCCCATACCAAGCATCATGCCATTCTCAACAAACTTTGCCGCCTCTTTTAATGAGATAACCTTGCTTTTCCTTCTGCTGCTGAAGGGTTCCATGCTGGCCTCTCCTTTCACTTTAAGTATTCATCCGTGCATATTCCTAATGCGAAGAATAAAAATCCCTCCTTCCAAGATGGCAAAGAGGGGTTAGAGGGGTTAGATGGCTTTGCGCTCAAAGCACCTGCAAATTAATTGTTTACATCAGCCCGGGCAAAAACGTGGCGATCTGGGGAAAGGCCATCATAAGCGCAACACAAATGACCATGGCCGCGAGAAAAGGCAAGACGCCCCTGAATATGGTGTAAAGGGGAATTTCCGTTGCAACCCCTGCGATGGCAAAGACGTTCATTCCCACCGGCGGTGTAATCAGGGCCATCTCCATGACGATGACCATAATCACGCCGAACCAGATCGGATCATATCCCAATTGAATGACAACCGGATAAAAGATGGGCACGGTCAGGACAATCATGGCGATGGAGTCCATGACGCACCCGAGTGCCAGGTATATGATCAATATAAAGATAATGATGAGTATCGGTGGAAAAGGAAGCCCAACGGCAAAATCGGCCAGTTCATTGGGTATCCTGGTGACGGCCATGAAATAACCGAATACGTTGGCGCCTGCGAGGATGATGAAACACATGGCCGTGATTTTTCCGGTTTCCATCAGGACATCAGTGAGGTTTCTCAAAGTGAGCTTCCCTCTAATAGCGATCAGCAGGAAAGCCCCGCAGGCCCCAATCCCACCCGCTTCTGTCGGAGTGAATATCCCCCCGTACAACCCGCCGATCACCAGAATGAAAAGGGAAAGCGCACTCCAGAGGCCCTTGAATGAAGCGATTTTCTCCCTTAAAGAAAATCGCGGTCCGGGTGGGCCGAGCGTCAGGTCACGACGAACGTTGATGTAAATCGTCAGGACGAACAAAAGGGTCAAAAGAATACCGGGCAAAATGCCTGCGATAAACAATTTGCCGATGGATTCATCGGTGAGCATCGAATAGATAATAAAACCGATGCTGGGCGGGATGAGAATACCTAACGTGCCGCCGGCAGCAAGACTCCCGGCTGCCAGGGACGACGCATATTTGTACTTTTTCATCTCGGGAATGGCGATGGATCCCATGGTAACGGCCGTGGCCACGCTGGACCCGCAGGTAGCGGCAAATCCCGCGCAACCCGCCGTCGTCGCCATGGCAAGCCCGCCGGGCAAATGTCCGAAAAGCTTGTATGTGGTGGAATATAGGTCTTCGCTAACTCCCGCAAAAAAAGACAGATTCCCCATGAGCACAAAAAGTGGAATCACGCTCATGGTATACGCCGCCGCCGTCCGGTATGGTGCCGCCCCCAATATGGTAAGGGCCTGGCTGAAACCCATGAGATAAATAAGACCGAGGAACGCCGACACAGCCATGGCAATACCGACGTTCATTCCCGAGGCCATCAGGACAAAAAGGATGATGATACCGATTAAACCAATTAATATGGGGCTCATCGTCTTACTGATTTGGTTATGGAAACAAAGAAATCAACGAGAAGCTCGAGACAGAATGCAAGGCATGCCGCACTTGTCATATATATAAAGGGGAACACAACTACTTGCCCAAAGGATCCAATTCCTCCAATACTCGTTTCGCCTGCATGCATGGATTCCCCTGCCTTTAAAAAACTCTGCCAGGTCATCAAAGCAAATACCGCAAAGCTGATCAACGAAACCATACTGCTCATAATGGCCTGATTTCGATCGCTTAGCCTGGTGATCACCACATTCACTGCTACATGACCCTTATGCCGCTGGGTATAGGCGATGCCATAACAGAATACGACGGCCATCATAAACTCAACGGCCTCATAAACCCCCTCTATGGGAGAATTAAATATGTAGCGTAAACAAACGTCCACCCCGATAAGAAACATCATCATCAAGAGTATCGTTACGCCAATGGTATTAAATACCCGGCTTATACCGTAAACCGTCCTGTCGAGTAAATGGGCCGTCGTATTCGCCATTATTCCAACCGGTTATTCATATTTACTGGTCAGCTCTGCCGCTCTTTCCAGGAACTTCTCCCCATCTATCCCCTTGGCGGCCACCCTTTTCACCCATTCCTCTCGAACAGGCCGAAGAGCGGCTGCCCATCTTTTCTTTTCCTCCGGCGGCAGCTTATAAATGACCCCTCCTTTTCCCTCTGCCAGGGCTTTGCTCTCAGTGGCCCATTTGTCATGAAACATCCTGCCTTTGTTTTCAGCCCACCAATTAAAGGACTCCTCGCCCATAATCTTCTGAATGTCCGGAGGTAGTTTATTCCAGGCACCCTTGTTCATAAAGAGCCCCTGGGCCAGGCTGGTAAAACCGCCTACGTCGGTGTAGTATTTTAACAATTCATAGATCTTGAAGCTCTTGACGCCCTCCCAGCTCATCACACATCCGTCTACAACGCCCTTCTGGAGGGCAAGATACAACTCAGGCACGGGTAGGCCGATGGGGATGCCGCCCAGGGCCTTGACCGACTCTGATGCCGCTCCGCTTGCGACCCTGATTTTCAGGCCCTTGAAATCTTCCATGGTTTTAATCTGTCTCTTCTTGAGTGTCTGCACATTCCAGACATCAACTGTTCCAAGGCCGAGGACCTGCGTCTCGCTAAGCTCTTCCCTGAGGGGTGCGAATTCCTGATAAAGCTGGCTGTACACCTTCCCTCCGATTTCACTGCTGGGCACGACAAAGGGAAGATGCAGTCCCTCACTGATAGGGAAGCGGCCGGGAGCGAGTCCAAAGGAAAAAAAAGAAATATCTGAAATGCCTTTAATGGCCATGTCATAATGATCTTTGAAGAACCCAAGTGCCGAGGCCTTGTAAACGGTGAATTTGACCCTGCCCTTTGTCCGCTCTTCGATCATTTTTGTCCAGTAATCGGCTATGGCGCTATCCACACTTTTACCCGGCATCCATGACGCTACCCTCAGCTTAATTGTTTCGGCGAAAATCCCCGTCGGTGAAGCAACGGATAATCCCATTACCAATAAAAGAATTATGAATAAAACAGGCCATCTTTTCATTTTTTACCCTCCTTTTTGTAATAGGTTTTGGTTTGACTCTTCCTGACGCTTCAATGGAAATTGATCAGGAGTTAAAAATTATCCGATAGTAAGTGACTAACTAAAAAGTATAAGATTAAATATACAGAGTCAAGAAAGTTATGTTATTAGTTTTACTTTTTAATAATATTAAGCATTTGCAAATGCTTTTAATCAAGTCTCTTTCCTTTCTCCATTCAGGAGTAACAACTTCGGCCGGTTCATCATGAATTCCATATCTTACAATTTTTTCCTCTGTCTGGCCAATTTCTCCCCGGTAACGTAATGCTCTCCCTTGAGGGCGAGAGCGGCTTCCTCTTCAAATTCTTCGGTCCAGTACCCAAGGGAATAACCATACCATGGCTTAACAAGATCCAGTTTGTGCAGTCCTTCCTCATCCCATATCTCTTTCGCCCTTTCCATCACTACCTTTTCGGGAAGTGAAGTGGGAGGATAATCCCATTTTGTGGTTGCATCTATGAGCAGGGCAGAGGCCCCCGAAGGGGAGGGATAGGCCGTCCTCATCTCGGTGGGCGCAACAATTGAGGGGTCGAGCTCTGAGATCATGCCCCGGGTGATACGAATGTCCCGGTGAGGCTGCACGCGCCAACTCATAGCCCAGTTGACCGACTCCGGGTTTCTCGGGTCTATATCATCATCCACCACAATGATGAATTTCCGAATGGGCGACATGGCGACAACACCGTTGAGTACCTGCCAGGCCTGGCTCGGGTGGGTCTTTTTCATGCTGATCACCACAAAAGGGGCTGCGCTGCAGTACTCACTGAGCGCCACATCCACAACAGGGAGACCGAGGTCATAGCGCAAAAACTTATACAGGTTGGCCTCCTCTCCCGTACTCCTCAGGGTGCTACTCTCACTTGGAGGAAACTGGCTGATGAAAACATTGAATATTGGATTTTTGCGGTGGGTTATGCATTTCACGTTGAAGTATGGGCCAATCTCTTCTGAGGCCATATAGCCTGTGTATTCACCAAAGGGGCCCTCCCTTTCCATGCCGTCGGTCGGCAACTCCCCCTCAAAAACGATCTCCGAGGTTGCAGGAACCTCCAGATCCACGCTCTTGCACTTGACCAATTGAATGGGTTCGCCCGCAAGCCCACCGGCCAGGGCCATTTCATCCACCTCATAAGGAAGCTTGACAGGCGCGGCGTACCCAACCACCGTCACCGGGCCGATCGCGATGGCAGCCTCCAGGGGTTTCCCCATTTTTCGGCATTTTTCCCAGCTCGTACGGAGATCTTTCCCCGGGAGGTTCAATATCCCGACCCTCGTCCGGCTTTTAATCATGCCGCGATAATTGCCCACGTTTCTTATGCCCGTATCCGGATCTTTGCATATCCAGTTGGCTGCTGTTAGATAAGGGGCATTGTCGAAACCGGGTGTGGAAATGGGGATCGGGAACTCCTCCAGTCCGCCATGATCCAGAAGCCCATCTCCTAAGTGGATTTCTTCATGCACAGGCCCGTTATCCACAACTAAAGGCTCTATGGGGTTTTGACGCCCCTGAGCCCAACGGTCCACGATCTCATCCGGCTCGCACTTCATACCGATGGCGTAGACGGCCCTTGAGGCGGCATGTGCCCCAACCAGAACCGGGGTGCCATAATTTTTACCTTTGGCGTCAACAACATTTTCGAACAAAAAGGCCTTTCTTTCCTTCTCTGGAAGTCCCCTGAACTGCAGGCGGACAAGGGGCATCAACTCCGTGTCCTTGTTGATCTCTCTTTTGATCCTGACCAGTTTGTCCTTGGCTTCGAGTGCCTGAATTTGCTCTCTCAGATCTTTGTAATAGCCCATTTCTTAACCCCCCAGATGTTTCTCTCAAGAGTAAATAATCCTGGCCTTTAGAAGATCCCCGCTTTAATAGAAGGGGGAGGACCCGGTTTTGAAAGGCCCAAGGACAGCTAACAGGATTATCTTTTGCCCTGTGCCTTGAGCCTCTTGTATATGCTCTATTGCAGGAACAGGTTCAGCAATTTCTTTGCATTATCCTCAAAAATCATCTTCTTCTCAGCATCAGGGATGGGCATTGCTTCGATAGAATCGACGGTCTCCCTGACCGGCCAGAGGCCCTCTTCGGTGCCGAAGGGCATGTCCGTGCCGAACATTATCCGGTCGGCCCCAAAAAAATCATATCCACTCATCATTGCTGGCACATTCCCGTGCAGGGCTGAGTCCGCATAGAACATCTTGAAATATTCAGGCACGGGTTTCTTGAGTCCCAAATCGGTATTCTCTTTCTCTTTAAACATGAGATAGTGCATCTCGATTCTCTTTACAAAAGTGGGCACGTCCGCCCCGCAGTGATGGGTAATGAATTTGACATTGGGGTATCGGTCGAACACGCCGCTGTACACAAGGCGGGTAACAGCCTCAGAGGTGGCCGCCGGCAGATCGAAAGCGGCCCGTTTCATCGCCCATGCCGGATCCTTCTTTCCGGTAAATACGCGGTAGTCCGCGAACTGGTTCTCCGCTTTAGCCACAGCCCCGACATGCCTGAAAAAGGGGTGGATCCAGATGGGAAGGTCGTGCCGGGCCATCCTTTCATAGAGCGGCATGAATTCTGGCAGGTCCAGGGGTTTTCCCATGATATTGGTAAAGATCTGCACGCCGCTAAAATTGAGATCCTTAATCGTCCGATCCGCTTCCTTCAGGGCCTCGTCAACGTCATTCATGGGAAGGCAGGCGACGGCCCCGACAAAGCGGTCAGGGTATTTTTCCTTCAACTCGGCCATTTCATCATTGACAAGTTGAGATATAGCGATCGCGTCTTCCTTCTCCAGAATGGCCTCAACAGGAGGGTTAACGACCGTCAAAACTTGCCTCATATCGGGATAGTTGTCCATCACCCGAAACCTTGCATCCAGATCTTTGAGCGTGGGAAGCCATGTGGAGGGGAATTCCTTCGCGACCTCAGGGCTTACCTTTTTCTCGAGGGCCGCTAAATATTTTTGCGGTGCAATATGACTGGCAATATCAATAATCATTATCTTTCCTCTTTTACTTATGGAAAGGGATCCAGGATCCAAGGGTTCAAGGGGTCGAGTACCCCTCGAATCCTCATCATCCATCCAATTCTTCTGGTGATGATCCCATATTATTTACTTCGGTATTCATGGTTCCATGTTCCATATTTTGTGGTTCAAAACATATTAGATCCAGCCACTACTCCATTACGGCCCTTCTAACAAGGGCTTCCACGATCTTCACCTTATAGGCATTCATGCTCAATGGTTTAAAGCCGAGGACCGCTGCCGTTGATGCTTCTTTGGCCACATTTTCCGTCAGCCTTTCTCCAAGAAGGGTTTGCTCTGCTTTCAGGGCACGCAATGGCTTCTGTGATATGCCACCAAGGGCAATTCTGGCGTCTTTCACAACGTTTTTAGTATCCCTCTTAATGACCACGGCGACACTTGCGATGGCAAAATCAATGGCCTTCCTTCTTCTGAACTTCAGGAACCTCTGTTTGCATTCAGGCTCCATTTTAGGAATCTGTATCGACGATATGATTTCGGCCGGTTTAAGGGTGGTGCCAAGGGGGGTGTAAAGATCGCCAATGGGTATAAGCCTTCCCCCTTTATGATCTTCTGTTTTTACCCGGGCATCCATGGCCAGCAGCACTGTAGCCAGATCCGACGGACAGACCGAGACACAGGTAGCCGGCCCTGTTATGCCATGGTACTGGTTTTCCCCATTCAGGGCATAACAGACACCATCTTTGGTCTTTCGCCTGCAGTTGAAGGACATGCCTGTATCCGGAGGCCTTCTGTAATACCAGCATCTCGTTTCCTGGCAAAGATTACCTCCAATGGTTGCCATGTTCCGAATATGCGGTGATGCAATGGAGCGGGCGGCCTCGAAAAGAATAGAGTACTGCTTCTTTATTAGGGAAGACCTCACCATATCACCAATAAGGGTCAGAGCGCCAATGGCTATGCCGGCGGGATTCACGGCAATATGATGTATCTTCCTTATGGGCTTGATATTGACAAGGACGCGCGGTGGATGCACCCTGGCCTTCATCAGCCCGATCACATCAGTCCCCCCTGCGAATATCTTTGCCTCATCACCATATTGATCGAGAAGAGAGATGGCCTCATCAAGGGTTGTCACGGAATGGTATTCGGGATGGATCGGCTTGGCATAGTATTCGCTGAGCCACTGGAAGGCCCTTTCGATTTCCTTTGCGTCATTATATTGAGCACTCAATTTGACACCTCCTCTTTATGCGTTTCCAATTCACTCAGGATGTTTTCAGGGGTCAGAGAAGCGCAATAGACCCTTGTGCCCGTGGCATTATAGACAGCATTTGCGACCGCGGGAGCAAGGGCCGTCATGGATGTCTCACTGAACCCTTTAGCCCCGAAAGGACCCCAGGCACTCGGTCTTTCCGAGACCACCCTGTTGAAATGGTTCCTATCAGGCATATCTAAAAAGGTAGTCAGTTTGTAATCAAGCAGGTTCGGGTTCAATAGAATCCCTGTCTTGGGGTCGATTTTGTATTCCTCTGTGAGGACCCATCCGCAGGCCATGACCAGTCCAAGATCGATCTGATTTTCGACGATGATGGGATTAATCGACCTACCTGTATCATGACCGGAGGTCAATTCGATAATCTCTATTTTTCCCGTCTCAATGTCCACTTCCACTTCGACAATTGTTACAGCCGCGGCATAGGCATGGATGACCTTACCTGTCTTTTCATCCCTGATAGAATGGTAGGGGGGATTATTCCCTGTACCGGTTATCTGCCAATTCGTGAAGCAGATGTCGGCGATGGGTATGGAATTAGAAGTCCCCTTTACGTAAATACCTCCGTTCTTTGCTTCGAGGTCATCTACAGAAGCATTCAGTCTTGGTCCTGCCAGCTCAAAGAGCTTGCGTTTTGCGTCCTCTGCAGCGATCTTGACCGCATTCATCGGGGATGACGTTCCAGAACTGGCAACATTTCCGATCGCTGCCGGGGCTGCACCGGTATCCGCAAGAATAACATTGACATCTTCATACCTTATCCCCAAGCACTCTGCCGCGACCTGGGCAGTGGCCGTACCATAGCCCTGACCTATCTCAACCGCCCCTGTTAACACCGTTGCCGAGCCGTCCTGATTCATCTTAACTATAGCGGAAGCAGGCCAAAATGAAGTATGATGCATGCCAATGGAAACGCCGATACCTCTCCTCCTGTAACCATCAACGGCCATGGGTGTTTGCCATCCCCTCCACTTCTCTTTCCATTGTGCCTTTTCGGCACATCGCTCTATGAGTTCCGGAAAGCTGTCCAGGTCCGGGCCGAGGATGCCCCATTCGATTGGACCGTTCATGACCTGCTCATATTCCATGGCCTTATCACCGTATCTCATACAGTTCTTGAGCCTGAAATCAAGGGGGTCCATATCGATCTTTTCAGCAACCTCGTCAACGAGTCTTTCAATGGCATAAATGGCCTCGGGGTCACCAAAGCCGTTCATGGGGCCATAGCCAAGAATGTTTGTTAGAATACCCTGGCTTTCGGCCATGGAGTTCTGCCATCTGTAAAGCATATTGCATGCACCCAGCAATGCTGAGGATTGACAAACATATGGAACAAGCGTGTCACTTCCCCAATTGGCCAGGATCTTACTGTAAATGGCAGTTATGGTCCCGTCTTTTTTGACCCCTATCTTATTATAATTTTTGTAACTGATACGATGATGGGTGCCGATAAAATCCTCTGCCCTGCTAAAGACTGCCTTCACGGGTCTGCTTGTCCTCTTCGCCATTATTGCTGCCAGGGTCGCGGTTTTTTCAGGTGATTTTCCTCCATAACCTCCTACCGCGTAGTTGGCAATAATCCTGATATTGGCCTGTGACATCTCGAGACTGCCGGCCATGTCACGCAGGAGAAACAGTGGTAACTGGGTGTCGGCCCAACAGGTTAATTTGTCACCCGCCCATTCACATATAACGGAACGAGGCATTGGGGAGCAGTTATATTGCATGGGAGATTCCACGGTCCTTTCCAGTATGTGGTCGGCTTCCGCAAAACCCTTATCCACATCCCCTGTTCCCAGGCGCAGCCACCCGTTTTCCTCCAGTCTGGGTATATTTACAATCTCCGTATTGTACCATATATTGCTGCCATACTCCTGATGTGCCAGGGGGGTATCCGGCTTGAGGGCTTCTTCCGGGTCAATGATTGCCGGCAGCACTTCGTAATGGACGTGGATTAACTTCAATGCCTCTTCCGCTATCTCAGGGGTAAGCGCTGCTACTGCGGCCACCTCCTCCCCCGGGTGATGAAGGGTTTCATCCAGCAGAAATTCGAACTTTCTCTGGGGATGTTTTTTGGGTACGTTTTGATGGGTCAAAACGCATTTCACTCCCGGGAGCTCCTCAGCCCTGGATGTGTCGATATTCTTTATCCTGGCATGTGCATGGGGGCTTCTCAGGAACTTGGCATGGAGCATTTTGGGGAGCTGTATGTCAGGTATATATTTGGCTTCCCCCTTTACCTTTTCAATGGCGTCTTTTCTTTTTACACTCTTACCTAAGACAGAGAACTGTTCCGTCATTTTGTACTCCTGTTTTTAAGATTTTCAGCCGAAGTAAGGACGCACTCGGTTATCCGCTGATAATTGCCGCATCGGCAAAGGTTACCTGAAAGGGCTTCTCTTACCTCACCTTCAGACGGTTCCGGGTTTTCGTCGATCAATGCCTTGGCGGTAAGAATCATTCCCGGTGTGCAGACGCCACATTGCATCCCGCTCCTTTCGACAAAGGTTTTTTGAATTGGGTGGAGTTCGCCTGTTTCTTGATCCGCTAATCCCTCAATAGTTTGGATCTCCTTTCCTTCGCCATCCACAGCAAGCATCATGCAGGATAGTGCAGGTGTCCCGTTGATAAGCACCGTACATGCCCCGCACTCCCCATCATTACACATAACTTTGGTACCGGTTAATCCCATCTCTTCCCTCAACACGTCAACCAGGGTCGCGGTCACGTTCACTTTTAACTCATAATCTATCCCATTGACGTTCAGGACTATCTCTTGTTTGGACATTTTCATTCCTCCGATTCTGTAACCTTTTTTATTGCTCTTTTCACAAGGACTTTTATCAGCTTCTTCCTGTAGGCTGCGGAACTTCGGACATCGTCTATTGGACTAGACTCCAGCAATGCAGACTCTCCACATGCATCAAGAAGGTTGTCGTCCGACTTCTTTCCTTTCAGGATCTCTTCGGCTTTCCTGGCCCGGATAGGGGTCGGGGCCACTGCTCCCAGGGATATCTTTACATCCTTGACGATTTCCCCATCCATTACTGCCATGGCTGCTACTCCGACAATGGCCAGGTCAGCCCCCATGGATCTTGTCTGCTTCAGATAGACCGCATTGCTGTTGGGCATTGGATTAGGTATATGGATTTCCGTGAGGATCTCATTGCGGTTGAGACGGGTTTGCCCTGGGCCTGTAAAAAAATCCTCCACAGGCATGCCCTTTTGGCCGTTACTGCCCTTTATTTTAAGCTGCGCCCCCAAAACGATAAGAGATGGTGCCATATCTGCCGATGGTGCAGCGTTACAGAGATTACCTCCTATCGTAGCCTGCCTGCGTATTGTGGGCGTCCCAAGTGTAGCGGCGGCATGGGCAAGGACGCCAAACTTCTCCTTTATCAATGAAGAGTTGACGATAGAATAGATAGAGGTCCGCGCCCCAATCCGAAGCCCGTCCTTATCGTCATACTGGATGTAATCCAGCCCTTGTATCTCTCCAATATTGATGAAAAGATCAGGTGGAGTATCCCCTTTTTTCATCCTTGCCAGTGAATCAGTACCACCTGCGATAATCTCGGCTTTCTCTCCATATTCGGAGAGAAGAGAGATCGCTTCCTCTACAGATTTTGGTGTAAAACACTCCGATTGACCCATAGGGTATCCTCCGATTCTATTTGATAAATCCTACTTCTCTAATAAGTGTGTAATATTTAATCATTTTTAATCACTTCATGTGATAAGGAATAAACGTGGCTATCTGTGGAAATATCATGACTACTATAATAGTAAAAATAGATCAAATGGATTCATATAAAAATGGATCCCATTCCTGATGAGCAGGAAGTTCAGACAGGGGAACCGTTCACAGTACATTCTGTTTGATCACAAGAGCCCGATTTCAGGTGAGGGCTATCCGCCAACAATTACGGGAAGGAACTTGACATTAAGAATGTCCCTTTCCTTGTAATCTTCATGGGAAACCAGCTTAAGAAGATCCTCATATGATCGGATCACCTGCTGCTCGACAACGATAGTCAGATCACGACTGTCATAGGGAAAGTATCTGGCTTGCTCGAAATCACACATCTTTTTTGTGACGTCCCAACCTAATCCTTCAACCATTACTTTAGGTAATTTTTTCACTCAATTCACGATGACCCTTTGGTAGGAATTCGTACCATGGGCAATAATAATAAGAATGATAGAACCGCACTTACCATAGCAAGGAAAAAGGCCGAAGTATAAGTGCCTGTCTTATCGATGCTCCAGCCGCTAAGGATGGGGGAGAATATGGAGCCGATGCCCAATAAAAAAGTCCAAAGGCCCATAACGCTCCCTGCAGACTTCTTCTGGAAATAGTCCCGGGCCGCTGCGGCATAAACGGGCCAGATAGCTCCATAACCAAGCCCGAATATGGCCGTAAATAGACCGAGTGTAAAGAGCTCACCAGAATAGGCCATTCCCAGGCTCCCTGATGCGACAAGCACCCCGCATACCATCATAATCCTTATCCTGCCCAAAGAATCGGAAAGATGCCCCAACAGGAGTTTCCCAAACACCCCTGCAATGGCTATGACCGTCACCAACCTTGCTGCCGTTTCGTAGGGCATGTTCAAACCTTTGGCAGCATATGTGCTCAGGAACGTGAAAGGGATGAGGATTGAGAAGCCTATAAAAAGATAAGAGAGGCCGATGACCCAGAACTTGTTGTCGTATAAAATCTTTTTATAGGTGGCTCTGATCGGTTCCCAGGAAGGCTTAGAGGAGATCTTTCCCTGCATTCCCTGCTTTTCCCCTGGGTGACCCCTCACTAAGAAAAAATTCATTACCGCCACCAAGAAAGCAGAGAGGCCCACACTTGTCCATCCGGCCCTCCAGTCGTAATTCGCGACGATGATTGGCATGACTGCGCTCCATACTGCAATACCACTTGCACTTCCAAGGTCAGTAAAAGCAAGGGCAGTGCCTCTGCGTTTGTCAGGGGCCCACCTCTGAATTAATGTGACAACAGGAACCCAGCAAGCTGAATGTCCGAGGCCTGCCAGCGCAAAAAAGAGGCTCGCATTGACCACCGATGAGGCATAGGACATGAAAAGGGCCCCAGCACCAAGAACGACTGCAAACAGGGTCATGATTAGGCGCACATCATACCGGTCCGTCAATAGGCCAAATATCGGTGAAAATATCGTGTAAGCAATTAAGTAGAAAGAAAAAATGACGCCCGCGTCGGTCTTTGAGATTGCAAGCGAAGGGAGCATTTCGGGGAGAAGTATACCATAGATATATCTTACACCAAACGCTGTAAATACGGTAAAAAAGCCCGCAATGATGACAGCGACGGCACGTTTGCTCATGGTATCATCTCGCAGGCAGCATTCTGCCGTTACGACAACTTATCAATGAGCCTGTCTGGTAGTTTGAAATAGCCATCTCCTTTTGCGGTCCAATATTCAATACGCCCCGGATAAAAAACGCCATTCATCCCCTGCATCAGCCCGCGGTCAATCCCCCGTCAATAAACAATGTTTGTCCTGTCATAAAATCCGAGGCCTCAGAAGCGAGAAAGACAGCGGCCCCGATCAGATCACTGGGCGTTCCAAGCCTCCCGAGAGGAATCATTGACGAATATTTTTTGGCAAGCTCCGGATTCTGCTGGATATGGATCGTTCCGGCGGTGATAATCAGGGACGGCCCGATCGCATTGACGTAAATATTGTACGGCGCCAGTTCCAATGCCAGGGTTTTGGTAATCATGCCAACGGCGCCCTTTGTAGCACAGTAGGCCGCATTGCCGCCGATATAGCCCCTTACTTCTCTCACAGATGAGAGGTTGATGATCTTACCTCGCTTCTTCTCTTTCATGACTCTTCCGAAATGCTTGCAGGCTATCATGGTCCCCTTGACATTTACGGCAAAGATCGTATCCCAGTCTTCCATGGGATACTCCAGGGCATCCCTCTTGATGTTCAGGCCCATGGCATTGACAAGGATATCTACGGTCCCGAACCGGGACAATAGTCCTTCGACCAGTTTCGTCATGCTGTCCTCATCAGTGACGTCAACCTGCATGGCCAGGACCTCCCCGCCTGTCTTCGATTTGATGTCGGCGGCGACCTTTTCAAGGGCCTCCATGTTCCGGCTCGCAACGACGAGCTTGGCGCCGTACCGGCTCAAGCCCAGGGCGATAGTCTCACCGAGGCCTCCGGCCCCGCCTAAAACAACCGCTATTTTTCCGTCCAGTCTAAAGATATCTTCCATGATTCAATCTCCTTTTGTCTGATTTTATATTTCAAATATCAGAACCTGCGTCATCTTTATCCCTGCAACGGTTTGAGTCCGAGGATCTCCCTGGCCTCATCAGGAATGGCAGGTTCTTTACCCAATTCTCTGGCTATTCGCACTGTCCTGGCAACCAGCTGGGCATTGGTTGCCAGTTCTCCCTTCCTATAAAAGATATTGTCTTCCAGGCCGACTCTCACACATCCCCCCAAAATCATGGCCATGGTCGTCATGGGGAGCTGTGCCGATCCGACGGCCGTGCAGTTAAAGAGGGCATCATCCGGAAGAAAGTCGATCATAGTACTTAGCATTTTGGGCGTGGCATCACAGGCCCCCTGGTATTTCATCCCGAGGACTATATTGATATAGTATGGCTTTCCCACAAATCCTTTTTTGATGATATCATTGACTTGTTGAAACATGGCCACATTATAGACCTCCATCTCCGGTTTGATCCCCAGGTCTCTCATTTTCGAGACATATAACTCTATCTCATGGGGCATATTGGACCAGGGCACGCCCGCATACTTCCCTGAAATCCTCATCATGGTGCCCATATTGAGTGAGGCCATCTCCGGGGACGCTTGCAGGCATTCAATGCGCTGTTCCTGGGTAAGATTGGGACCACCTCCCGTGCTGTACTGGATGATGAGATTACATCTGTCCCGAATGCCTTTACGGATCGCCTTGAATACTTCGACATCAGAAGTATTCTCCCCTTTTTTATCCCTGCCGTGAATATGACATATAGCCGCACCTTCATTGTAACATTCATATGCAGAGGCCGCGATCTCATCCGGTTGTTCCGGAATATTCGGATTCATCTCTTTTGTAACCAGTGCCCCCGTCTGGGCCACTGTAATGATGACTTTGTCCTTTGGCAACGAGATTGGGATATTAATTCTCCTTTCTCATTTTTCCTATGATCTTATTTAGGCAGAGATCAGTTCCTTTTAAGATTCTTATAAGATAATCATCCCTCTTGATGTTCAGGCCCATGGCATTGACAAGAATGTCCACGGTTCCGCATTTGGCGAGAACGTCTTCCACCAGTTTCGGTATGCTCTCCTCATCGGTAGCGTCCACCTGCATGGCGAGGACTTCCCCGCCTGTCTTGGATTTGATATCAGTCGCAACCTTTACAAGTGCCTCCATATTCCGGCTCGCAACGACGAGATTGGCGCCATATTGGCTTAATCCCAGGGCGATAGCCTCTCCCAGACCTCCTGCCCCGCCTATAACAACCGCTGTTTTGCCATCCAACCTGAAAATGTCTTCCATTTTTACTCCCTTTTGATTCATCTTCGTGCAGTTTCACTTTCCCATCCTTTACTCGTACTAGGATATGGTTATATGCTCATTATGGTGGTGCCACTGTTGCCCATCAACCCGTAGGTCTGGGCCATAGCCACCTTGGCATTGGGCACCTGGCGCTCACCGCATCTTCCTCTGAGCTGATTGGCGCATTCGATGACCTGCCAGAGCGCTTGAGCTGAAAGCGCTTCACCATGTGAAGAAAATCCACCACTGGGATTTACAGGCAGTTTGCCGCCGATTTTGGTCTCCCCGTCTCGTAGCATCTTATCCGCTTCGCCCTCGCCGCAGAAGCCGCAGGTTTCCAGATACACCAAGTAATGCCAGGAACTGTTGTCGGGAAGTTCCAGGATATTTACGTCCTCAGGTCCAATACCGGCTTTCTTGTATGCCTGCTGGGAAGCCGAGTAGCTTTCACTAAGCATGGGGGCTTCAGGAACGGCCGGACAAGACACAGCGGAAATACGGATGGTCGGGTCACCATACATGGCGCTTCCCATGGTGGTGGCGTTAATCTTCACCGGTTTGTCGGCTTTACTGATCAAGTCCTTGTCGGCTGTAACAATAACTGCCGCGGCGCCGGTACTCACCGGGCAAATCTCATACAATCGCAGAGGTTCACAAACGTAGACAGAGTTCATTACCTCTTCCAAGCTGTAGGCCTTTTTAAACCGAGCGTTCGGATTCTTGGAACCATACTCACTCAACAGGACCTTGACCATTGCCAAATCCTCTTCTGTGGTGTCGTATTTTTCCATCCTTCTGGTGCATTCCAGCGCCCAGTAAACCGGATTGGGCATAGCGGTCATTTTCCATCTGATCACGTCCCTGTCCTGAACCGCGTTGTCTGATTTAGCGGTCAGAAAACCTTTCGGTGATACGTCGACACCAAAGGCCAAGGCCGTATCGGTCTCGCCAGCAGCGACACTGTTGTATGCCATCCGAATAGCGGCAGATCCAGTAGCACAGGCATTGTATACGTTGACTACCGGAATACCGGTTTCACCAAAAATGGTTTCCAGATATTGACCAGAAAGGTGACCGGCGTTACCGCCGTAAATAAAGATTCCGGCCATAATGGACTGAATATTTTTCCATTCGATGTTAGCGTCTTTCAAAGCGCCGTCAACGGCCACAGCCGCGAAATCGGCGAACACTTGTTCTGAGAAACCCATCCAGGGGTGTATCCCGGTTCCTATAATATATACATCTCTCATGGTAATTATCCTTTCTTATGGTTATCGTAAAATCGGTTATTGAACGGCTTTAAACGCCCAGGTCACGACGTCCTGTTTTTCCTCGTTGGTGAACATCGATAGGGTGGTCGTTTCCATTTCCATCCCCAGTTTAAGAGATTTCAGGTCTGTATCTGTTATGATGCCGGCAACCTGGATTTTTTCGTCTTCAAACTCAATTAGACCAATACCGTATGGGGTAATCTTTTTCTCTGTTTTAAACGGTGCGGGACAGGGATAATGTTGAATGGTATAACTCGCCAGCTTGCCTTTGTTGGGAAGCAAGACATCTTCCACATCCTCTCTTGAGCAGCCGGGGCGATGCTGATAATGTTCCTTGGGAAAGAAGTAAGTTCCACAAGAGTTGCATTTTGCGCTCATTAATTTGACTTCACCGGTAGACCAGTCCACTAAATTTGGTATTCTGGCAACCTTATTTGCCATATTTTCCATAGTCATATTCCTCCTAGTTGATATCCTATTAATTAAAAAATGCTGCTAGCGGCCGACAAACTTCGGCGCCCTTTTTTCAAGGAACGCATTGACGCCTTCCAACTTGTCTTCCAGGCTCAAAGAAAGGCTGTAAAGTTCATACTCATACTTCAAGCCGCTTTCCAGATTGGTCTGCATACCGCGGTTGATGGCGGTTTTGGCCAATTTCAGGGCCGCGGGGCTCTTTGCGGCGATCTTCTTGGCCAATTCCTTGGCCGCAGGCATCAGCTCGTCCATGGGCACCACCCGGTTGACCAGACCTAGACGGTCGGCCTCTTCGGCACGGATGATGTCGCCGGTGTAGATCAGCTCCTTGGCCCGACAGACACCGATAAGGCGCGGCAGCCGCTGGGTGCCGCCGCCGCCGGGGATGATGCCGATGTTGATTTCGGTCTGACCGAATTTGGCCTTTTCCGAAGCGATGATGATATCGCATCCCATGGCGATCTCATTGCCGCCCCCCAGGCAGAAGCCGTTGACGGCCGCGATAACGGGCTTTTCGAGCTTTTCCACCATTTCGCCCAACCGCATGATGTTATGGGCCGCAAAGGGGGTGGTCGCATTGAACTCCTTAATATCGGATCCTGCCACAAAGGCCTTTCCCGACCCAGTCAGGATCAACACCTTGATTGAATCGTCTTCCGCCACATCGTCGATAGCGGCGCGGAATTCTGCTCGTGTTTGGTTGTTCAAGGCATTCATTGCCTCGGGACGGTTGAAGGTAATGATGGCGATATTCTCTTCTTTTTCGAAAATAATGTTTTCGTAGGCCATAAGCTTCCCCCTTAGGTTGATAAATTTTGTTGACGGATACCGTACTCGCACAATTTGCTCAAGGCTTTAACCCCGGAGTACAAAGACGGGAACACTGGCAGGTCTTTCCCCAATTCGTCCATGATAATGTTTTTATATTGGTTGTATCCGACAATCATGCAGACGACCACTGGTTTACCAACGTCTTGGACGATTTTCTGAATGATCTTTTTCTGAACAGCTTCTTGGGTATATTCGAACCCGGCCAGAATGACTACCGCAGCGTCAATGTTTGGATCTCTGAATGCATCAGGGAAAGTGGTTTCCAGGGTTTTTGTAAAACCGATTTTGGTTACGGAAAAATAACAGTCGACAGGATTTCCTACCGGCGTGTCAAACAGGTCCTTCAATTTTTCGGTTGTTTCCGGAGTCAGCTTGGGGAGTTCCAGACCAAAGTTCACACTCAGGTCAGAAACGACAACACCGACGCTTCCGGCCAAGGTGATCACTGCGATGCGATTACCTTTGGGAAGTGGCTGAGTGGAAAAAACCTTGGCGAAATCTTTCAATTCTGTAAAATCATCAGCCATGATCATACCCGTTTGTTTGATTGCTGTTTCTACAATCTTGGAGTTGCTGGCAATACTACCAGTATGACTCATGGCGGCTTTGGCGCCGGCTTCTGTGCGACCCCCGCTGAGAAAAATAACCGGTTTTTCGGCTGCAACTTTCTTGGCGATCCTGGTTAGGTTTCTTCCATCCGTAACAGTTTCTAAATACATTGAAATGACATCGACGTCATCTTCATTACCGAAGTATTCCAACAAGTCATTTTCATTGACATCGCATTTGTTACCGATTGAACACACTTTACTGATATTCAAACTTTCATTTTCTACGATATCCGAAGCCATCCCGGCCGCTAAAAGACCGGATTGTCCGATGAGCACCACGTTACCCTTGGGGACTTTTTTGGTCATTGGGTAAATGGATGTTACAATTTCGCGTGAAACAATACCGGAGCAGTTTGGCCCCATGACTCGGATACCATTTCTCTTGGCGATATCAACGATTTGCTGCTGATACACTTTGCCATCTCCACCCATTTCAGCGAATCCGGCAGACTCAATAATTACCGCTTTAACGCCTTTTTTGGCACATTCTTCCATTGTTGCAACAGTCAGTTTTGGCGTTGGAAGCGCAGTGACAACCAGATCAACGTCACCGGGTATTTCTGTTACGCTGCGGTATGCCTTATATCCCAATATCTCATCTGATTTCGGATTTACCGGATAAACGTCTCCGGTAAAATCGCTATCGGCGATATTTTTTAAAATGACATAGCCCAGCTTTCCGGGACTTCCGCTGGCTCCGATTACGGCAACCGACTTTGGCTTAAAAAATAAATCCATCATGGCTGAATCATCCTTATATTTTAGTGTTGACCAAATGAATTAACGCTCACTCCAAGCCACCGGTATGACCGGTGGCCGCCATCGACATGGCTGGTGGCCATTAACTTGCTTCTAAAATGATTCGCGCATCAACAACAACAGCCCCTTGTTTATATGCGAAAACGGGATTCATATCGATTTCTGCAATCCCCTCTGTTTTGTCGACAAGTTCTGAAAGTTTTAGGAGCATGTCCTCAAGAAAAGGAATATCCGCCGGATCCTGTCCTCGGTACCCTTCTAGAATCTTGAATCCTTTGATATCCCTGATCATTTCAGCGGCGTCCCTCTTCTCAAGAGGAACAATCCTGAAGGCCACATCCTTTAGCACCTCAACGAAAACCCCCCCGAGTCCGAACATCAGGACGGGACCGAACTGGACATCTTTGGTCATCCCCACAATTATCTCAATGCCCGGTTTTGCCATACTCTGGACCGATACGCCTTCAATATCGGCCTCAGGGAACTTCTCTTTGGCCGATGTCATGATTTCGTCAAAGGCTTGCTCAACCGCGGCCTTGTCCCCAAGATTAACTTTGACGCCGCCTGCATCGCTTTTGTGGGTGATATCCACAGAGGATATCTTCAGGACGACCGGAAAGCCGATTCCCTCACTCAAGGAAACCGCATCATCTTTGCTCTTTGCAAGCCTGGTATCGGTGCAGGTTATACCCGCTTCGGCAAGGATCTGTTTTGCTTCGATCTCGGTAAGGACCGTCCGTTTCTCCGTTCTGGCTTGACTCAATATCTCATTCACAGTCATAGTTTCTCCTTCACACCCTTTAAGCGTTATTGTTCAGATTTAACCGGTTGTTCATTGATCAGGCCTATTCCTCCACTATAGCGACCAGGCGAACAATGGAGGCTTCTCCCTCCTCATATCGAATGGGAAAGCACGCCAGTGTACAGCGCATGCCCGTCACCTCGTCAATCTGCCCACCGGCGATCTCAATGCCCGGAATGTCTGCCTTGGCCAGGGCCAAATGGCACGGCTCATAGATGGGAAACTCTTCATTTGCATCTTTTCCCGTCTCCTCCAGATATTCCTGATATAACCACGGTGCATACTTATCAAGGGGACGGTGCGCCAGTGGACTGTCCATCGCGCCTCCATCGATGGCGACGGCCTTAACCTTTTTCTTTACAAACCATTCACCGGCACTGTCGTAAAAGCTGGGGAAATAATTGAAGTAATCATAGGGTTTTGTTTTAAAGTATTTATGCCATCCCGTGTTTACCACCACGAAATCACCCTCTTCAATCTTAGGATTGGCATTTTCAAGATCCTCGGCGGTGATGATATCCCATTTCCCTTTATGCCGCATATCCACGATAATCCCGGTGCCATAGCAGTCCTCCAATGGTATCTGATCGACATTGGTCCCTCCCTGCAGGACGTGAGACGGGGCATCCATGTGCGTGGAGGCATGGAATTTGGTCGTAATGACCGTTGTCAGTTTGTTCACGCCTCCGGGGAATCGATCCCGCTCCGGGAAGGATACCCTGTGAATAGAAACATCCGTCATGACCGGCCAGGGCCACAGAGGAGTGTGTGCGCCAAAGGGTTGCGACAAATCGTAGAACTTTAGTGCCATTTTATAGTCTCCTTTCCATCAAAAATATTTAAAAAAAATGTAATTATGTCCGATTGTAGAGTCTCTTTTTAAGGTCTGGTATATTTTTTACCACTTACGCCTCAATATCTTTAACTTAAGGGAAATTCGATGGCCCTCAATGTCAACCAGGTACCGCATCAAGTGGGGGATAAACTCCAGCCGGGGTCCTGAAAAGATTAGGAAACTGGATTACGGCTTTCGCCGGAATGACGACAGGAGCTTCTACATCAGTGAAGAGGGGTTTAAGTTAATGGCATTACCTTATGCCTTGTCCCTATCCCCGCTCTAACGTAATTTCCCCTAGATTCACATCCGTCCTCAGCTTGAGGCTGAACTCCTTCGGGGCATAGCCCTCATGGTCAAACTTAATAACCACCTCTTTATTGGGCTCAAGCCATTCGAATTCAAAATCGCCGAAAGCATCCGTCTTTGTCTGCTTCTCGCTGTTTTCACTGACCAGGGTCACTTTCACACCTTCGGCGCATTCATCCGGATCTTCGCTCAATACCACTTCACCTGCAACAAATCTTTTTGGTAATCCGACGTAGCAGACACCGGGATTCAACCCGTATTCCGGATGAAGGAATTCAACATCTTGCGATGATATCAATGTCGATATCTCGCTATTCGGGTCATCCAGATCCCCAAAAACCAGGGCCCCGGTCGGACAGGTCTCAACACAGCGGGGTTCTTTCCATCCCTCATCTAGAAGATGGGCACAAAAGGTACATTTCTGGGGGATCCCTTTCTCTTCGTTCCAGTAGATGACCCGATAGGGGCAGGAAAAGACAATATCTTTCCGCCCCTTCGCCTTGCCCGGATCTATGATAACGATCCCGTCATCTCTTCTGTAAACCGCACCATTTGAGGCCCCATTGATACAGGAAGCTTCCCCGCACTGCATGCATGGTGTCGGGATATAGGCAAGTTTCACCTTCGGATAGGTCCCCCTCTCCCTCTCCACCAACCGCATCCAGTAATGTCCTGTAGAAGGTTGAGAGGCCGAATACCCGAGATAGTCATTGCCGCAATATTCATCCTTGCAGGCGAGAAAACAGTTATAACAACCTGTGCATCTGCTCACATCGATCATCATCCCATATCGGGCCATTACTTATCCCTCCCACTTCTCAATTTCTATGAGGCATGAATTCGGCGTCATGCCAGGAGCGTGCTTTGAAAGCATCCTTGAAGCAGTCAACAGATTTATACATCCCCCCTGATCGATGGAACCGGCCTTACCAGGTTCCAGAGGATCATACAGTGCAGACGATGCATATGTGTGAACAACTCCGGGTTTAACCCGCTCCGTCACTTCGGCAATGCACAGGGCACCACCTCTATCATTGTATAGTTTTACAATATCCCGGTGTTTGATTCCCCTTTGATTCGCATCTATCGGATGAATACGGGCAGGCCACCATGGGTAATTGTCTTTCCATATTCTGTGGACCGGAATTTCATTAAGCCAGTCCGTGTGCTTGTCATAATGGGTATGGAAAGAAAATCTTGGATGGGGTGATACCATCTGTAGAGGATACTTCTTTGCCAGCTCCGACCTGTGACCTTCCCAGCTGGGTATATATCGAGGTGATATTGGTCTTTCCTCGTCATCCGGGAAATACTGTTTCAGGCTTTCCGAGACGAACTCTATCTTCCCGCTGAATGTACCCAGCTCCTTGCCCTTTTCCGTATTTCTTTTGGGGTTGGCCGGATCGGGCGTATCGCAGGCCCGGCCTTCATAGAACCATCTGAGGGAGGGCGTCGCCTTGTAATCTTCAGGTACCGGAACAATATAATAACCCTTTTGATCAAACTCTTCCCAGGATATATGTTTTGGCAGGTCAGAAATATCGAAGAAAGCCTTTGCCCAATCTATTTCGGTCTTGCCTTCTGTGTATTCTTCCTTTAGTCCCAGCTTCTCCGCAATGAGAGAAAAAATTTGATAATCAGATTTAGATTCCCAAAGTGGTTCAATACACTTTTTCTGACGCACGATGATCCTGTTGTTGCATCCATTGCTTGCATCACCGGTGTATCCGCCGGCCGCTCCCCATTCTCCGATATCATCACGCTCTATGCTGGTGCAGGCAGGTAGAATAATGTCCGCAAAAGTAGTTTCACTGCCATACCAGCAGTCCTGGTTGACCACAAACTCAAGCTTTGGACTCTGATACATCTTTACCCACTTGTTTGTGTCTGACATTGTTCCCATGAAAGAGCCGCCGTAACGGTAGAACATCTTGATCTCCGAATGTCTGGGCATTGGGTAGGTATATTCTATGAATTGCTGCTCCAATGAACTGCCGCAGAAGCCTTCCCCGTTCCAGGTTACCGGAGGATTCAGGATAGCATCCGGCAGGGTCAGCCGGTAAAGCCGTTGTTTTGTTGGATTTTCGGGAAATCCGAATTGCCTGTCAGCTGCTCTTGTTGTGGCCATTCTTCCGTCCAGGTCTGCATATCCGGGAAAGAATACATCGGCATTGTATGGGGCACCCATGCTTGTTCCCCAGATACTCACTCCGGGTTTCCCCAGCCCCTGCATGGCCTGAAGAAGCACCATCATCCTGGCCCATTCCGTGGCATAGGCCTCTCTGCATGCACCACCTTCTCCGCCCCTTGTTCCTCCTGCAAGGACAGTCCGTTTTAAGGCCCATTCTTTGGCAAGTGCGGTTATTTTGCGAGCCGGAATGTCAGATTCCTCTGCAGCCCATTGCGGGGTCTTGGGTACTCCATCGTCTTCTCCAAGGATATGCTTTTTAAACTCCTCAAATCCTATGGTATGTGTCTCGATGTATTCCTTGTCATAGGTCCCCTCAGTTATCCATACAAAGGCTATGGCCATCGCAAGCGCAGTGCCGGTCCCCATCCTTATGGGAATCCACTTTCCTTCCATAGCGGCATTGGTAAAATTATAGAAAGGGTCAATAAAGATCATCTTAACGCCCTTTTCCCTGAGCCACTGGCGCCAAATGGATGAATCCTGTCCGGTGTAGGTCCCCCTGGTGGAATCCGGATCGCAACCCCAGTACACGATCATCTCCGCGTTCTTAAGAGCGTCCTCCAACTGGTCATAAGGTTCCGGCATCCCAAGCCGCCAGTAGAAGCCGTAAGAATGGGTTGCTCCCCAATGCCATCCCTCCCAACTGTCGGGATTGTCAAAGACAGGTGTGTAACCAATCATATTGAAAAACCGGGAAAAGGGCCCCATCTTGTAACCCACGATTCCCCAGTTATGATGGGATGACGTAATCCCGCTGATTGCAGAGGAACCATAGGTATCTGTAACCCTTTTGATCTCCCCTGCGATGATATCAAGGGCCTCATCCCAGCTTATCCGTTCATATCCGGACTTTCCCCTCATCTCAGGGTTTCTCTCACCTTCCGGATCAAAATCCACCCTCTTATATGGATACTTGATCCGGTCCTCTGAATACAATCTTGTCCTTTCCCCATGGACATAAGGTGAAATGAAAAACTTGTTGGGCGGAGTATATTTCCGACCCCCTGCCTCGATTGTCCATGGTACAAAGTCCTTCTCATCAGCCACCAACGGTCTTATCCTGACCACTTTCCCGTCTTTTACATAGACAGTTATAGGCCCCGCATTGGTGCAGCTGGTAAAAACCTGTTCAGTCATTAAATCTTCCTCCTTTTTTGATACTATTAATCCCTTGTTGTAAAATGTTTGACCACCAGACTCTGCTTGTGTTAGATTGACATACGACGATTTCTAAAATTTTCAATCCACTATAAACTGGATTCGAAACATCGCGGTTTAGAAAACAGATTTCAAACCGTTTTATCTATTCTATTTTTAATAGGTATGACATTACTATGAGTGTTCAAAAAGCCGCCATTATCACTATGCCGGTCGAGACCGACAAAACCTTAAACTACCAATATATCTGTTACACCTGCAGGGCCCAGTTTGAGCTGCCCGAATTGATTGACCCCAGAGGGAAAAAAACGGTTGAATGCTCTGCCTGTGGGAGCAAGGATATCCAAAATGTATCTGCCCCTTGCTGTTCTATTGAACCGGCAGTAGAAACGAATGTGCTGATGTGGAAATATTTATGCCATAATTGCCGAATCCAATTCGAACTACCGGTCCCTCGCGGCCCGCGAGAAGAAAAAGAGACAGCATGTCCTGGGTGTGGAAGCAGGGATATCCAGAGGATAAAAAACTTCGAGCTGGATAAATGCCCACCCGGGGGCTGATAATGGACTTTCTGAGGCCGTGAGTCTCAGCCTTATAATTCTACCTCTGAGATTATGAATCAGGGAAACGGAAAACCGACAAATCGGTGTTTAATCCCGTGCGCCGTTAGCCGTATGCCGTGCGCCGTTCCCTTATACCTATCCTTTCTACCTGGGAGTATATAAAACCATCTTTGGTCTTTCTTCCATCTCTTTTACAAGCTGGTCAATATAGCCAAACTTCATGCACCTGGATTGACAGTGTTTTACACAGGCAGGTTCTTCCCCTTTCTGGTGCCTGTTAATACAGAGATCGCAAAGATCCGTGACAAATGGGAGGTTATCAATACATATCTTTGTTAATGTCTCGTATTCATATTCAGTTACAATAATACCGTTCTTACCTGCCGGAAAGTCGTGTTCCTGCTGGCAGGCTACTTCACACGAGTGACAGCCTGTGCAATAATCATAATCGATGAGCAGTCCATATTTTGCCATCTCTATTCACCCCCTTCCGTCATCTTTGTCAGCTTGACCAGTGTTGTCTTGTACTGCCCTCCTCCGAATCCGGAATTACTGTCCTGCGGACCGGGAATAATCTGGTTTATCTGGTAATCCCAAACCCCGAATAGATCCGGTTCAGGTCCCTTTAATTCAGGCAGCCACCAGCCATGAAGGGTCTGAATATGATTTGGTTTTACCTTAAGGGTCAGATGGGCCTTTCGTTTTACTTTCCCCATATCATTTTCCAGATAGATCCATTCACCTTCATAAACACCATACTTCTTCGCGGTCTCCGGATGGATCTCAACCATGGGGTCCTGCGCCTTTTCTCTGAGCCAGGGGATCATACGGTGTTCGGAATGGAAGAAAAGGCTGGATCGAGCCCCGGTTATCATTATCAAAGGGTACTTTTCATACAGTTCTGGTGTGGATACCGGTCCCTGTGCAGGCTCTCTGAAGAATGGCAGAGGATCGATGCCCCAGCTCTCAAAAGCCTTGCTATAGAGCTCCACTTTACCAGTTTCCGTGGGAAATCCGGCTTTACCGTCCGGACGGAGCAGGCCCCTTTCATGACGTCGATAAGGTTTGGTAGGTCCTTCAGGGGCCATCTCCCAGCCTCCCTTTTTTTCCATCTCCTCAAAAGTGGTGTCAGCAACAGAGAGGCGCTCATCAATAAGATCAACAACACTGTCCAGATGTTTTAATCCTTCAGGATTAAAACGCTTTGCCAATTCAAAATTAATCTCCCAGTCTGACTTGCACTCCCCCACCTGCACCCTCTTTTTAATAATAGCTAAAGGTGTCCACCAGGAGCGAAAGCTGTCCTTTTCCGCAAAAGTGGCAGCAGGAAGGACAATGTCAGCCAGAGCCATTGTGGTTGGATTGTGAAAAAGATCGACAACAGCTATAAAATCGAGTTTTTTCATTGCATCATAGTGTAGCCTGGCCCTTGCGGCCTGACCTCCCAGGACATTGGCTGTCTGGATCCAGGCTGCCTTTACGGGATAGGGTTTTCCCGTGTCTATGGCCTCGATAGCCATGTCAGGCTGAGCCCATCCTCTGAATCCTTTGACCATGGGATAGATATCGCATCCGATGCGTTTTTCATTCATCAGCTTGACCACATCTTCACCGTAAAGATCCAATAATTCCTCCGTGGTGTAGGGATAGGTGGTGACGCCATGAGAGGGCCGGGCAATGACCTGGCCGCCCGGGATATCAAGATTTCCGGTGATACACCAGAGGTGGGCAATAGCCTGAGCGACTGTCGTTCCCTCCGGTTCCATATCGATTGGCACTCCCCACTGGATTGCTGAAGGCTTGTTGGTTGCGTAAAGCCTGGCTGTCTCCCTTATAAGCTTCTCCGGGATCTCCGTTATCTCTGCGACTTTATCCGGCGGATACTCCTGAACTCGTTCCTTTAACTCGTCAAATCCATATGTCCACTTTTCCACGAACTCCTTGTCATAAATGCCTTCATTGATGATGACATTGAGCATGCCAAGGGCAAGTGCTCCATTGGTACCGGGACGGACCTGCAGGTGGTACTTTGCCCGAGTAGTCAGCCAGGTATGTCGCGGATCCACACAAATGATCTTTGACCCCAGCTTCATACAGTCAACGATCCAGTGCCCAAAGAAACCGTCAGGACAGGTTGTAATGGGATTATTCCCCCACACAATAATAACCTTGGGGACCTCCCATTCCGGGTCATCATAACGTTTCTCCAGAAACTGTGAACAGTCGGCAACGGCAAAATCACCATGAGTAGCCTTCATGGCACCCAGCCGAGGGGTATAGCATGACTGGCCGGAAAGCCCAAGCTGGCACCAGTTTGGGCTACCAAAACTATAAGCGAGAAAAGAGATGGGGCCGCCAATATCACGCCCCGTCCCCTGGGCGAAAATTACAGACTCTGCCCCGTATTTTTCACGAATCTCTTTCAGCCGGGCCTCACAGATATCAAAGGCCTCATCCCATGAGATGCGTTCAAATTTTCCCTCTCCCCGTTCGCCAACACGCTTAAGAGGGTGTGTAATCCGATCGGGATGATACATATACTGCTTCAAGGCCAAAACCCTGGGACAGGCCCTTCCCTGGTTCCAGGGATGATTCTCATCTCCTTCAATCTTTATCAGCTCGCCGTCCTTCACATAGAGTTTCTGTCCACAGTTTCCATGACACCCTGCTCCGGCAGACCACGTAACCGTCGGAAAAATTTCCACTTTTTCCATTAAAATTCTCCTTATATTCTGATATTATTCATAGATACAAGTTTTGCTCTTCTTTGATATCAAGGCACCCTTGCCTCTATCTTTACCTTAACGTTGCTTCAAATCACCCCCTTTTAATAACGTATTCTTTCAGGTTTAACGGCGACAGGGAAATCTGCAGAATGCCCCTCTACTTCATCATGTTCGGGAGGAACAGCACGATTTGCGGAAAAGCTATCAGAAAGACAACCTGAATGGCATCAGCGACCAGATGTGGAAAAACACCCCGGAATATGGTCCCGATAGGTACGCCCGAGATTCCCTTTATGATAAAAACATTCAGGCCTACTGGCGGAGTAATTAGCCCCATCTCTGTTACCCTAACCACGATAATACCGAACCATATGGGATCAAATCCCAGCCCCATGATCAAAGGATAAAAGACAGGAATCGTCAGCAGGACAATGGCCATGGAATCCATAATACAGCCGAGCACCAGGGTTATAATTATGATAATACAAAGTATAACATAGCGATTTACCTGTAAATCAGCCACGGTGCTTGCCAGACTGGCTGGTAGCTGGGATACTGAAAGGAAATAGCCGAAAACCATGGCACCCAATATTATCATAAAGAGCATTCCCGATGTCCTGCATGTATTAACAATACTGTCTTTAAAGACATTCCAGCTCATCTTTCTCTTGACGAGGGCAAAGAAAAATGTCCCGAACGCACCGATCCCGGCTGCCTCCGTGGGTGTAAACCACCCCTGGTAGATCCCTCCGATAACCACTAAAAACAAGACAATTACCTCCCATGTATGCTTAAGGGCGTTTGTCTTTTCTCGAAAGGTCGTCTTGGGACCTTTTGGCCCGTGATGGGGTTTGAAAAAGGTGAGATACCATATGGTGAAAAGGTAAAAGACCGTCTCCATGATTCCGGGGATAAACCCCGCTATAAACAGCTTTCCTATGGACTGCTCGGTAATGATGCCGTAGATAATAAGGATGACGCTCGGGGGGATAAGTATCCCGATACTTCCCCCTGCTGCGACGGCCCCTGTTGCCAAGCCGTCATCATACTTATATTTTTTCATTTCAGGCAGAGCTACGGCACCGAGGGTAGCAGCGGTCGCAAGACTGGAACCGCTGATGGCCGCGAAACAGGCGCATGCGACGATTGTGGCCTGGGCCACGCCCCCGCGAAAATGACCGATCCATTTATATACAGCGTTGAAGAGATCTTCGCTCATGCCCGCTGCAAAAGCGAATGATCCCATCAAGATAAAGAGAGGGATCACACTGAGATCGTAATTGGCAAAAGTGGAATAGGGGACCGTCTTAAGAATGCCAAGCGCCGGCCCAAGGCCCACAAGCACGGCAAAGCCCATAAATCCCACCAAGGCCATGCCCACGCCGATGGAAAGTCCTGAAAAAAGGAGGACAAGAAGTATTGCTACACCGATGAGTCCGGTTATGAACGGGTCCATTCTGATACTACCTCTCCTAAGAGACTGAGAAATTCGGCCAGGAGTACGAGACAAATGATCACAAACCCAGCGGCAACCGTGGCTATGAAGGGATAGACAGGGATATATAGGACCGCGGACGTCAATCCTGAGTGGTACTCATCAACTATGTATATAAAGGCCTGCCAGGATATCAGTAAAAACAGTATAAGGGTGAGAAAACTCGTGATACAGCCGATCAGATTCCTCGTTCTCTCAGAGAAATACTGTATCACCAGGTCCACACCGATATGAGATCCCTTATGGGCGCAGTAAACGACGCAGAAAGTGACAGC
Source organism: uncultured Desulfobacteraceae bacterium (assembly GCA_964423495.1). Taxonomy (GTDB): domain Bacteria; phylum Desulfobacterota; class DSM-4660; order Desulfatiglandales; family Desulfatiglandaceae; genus CAYRFN01. The sequence continues at coordinate 5,357 of CAYRFN010000019.1, read as the reverse complement.
AATCCCCATCATAAACTCGATCAGTTCGGTGGCACCGGGTACAGGACTGTTAAAGATATAACGCAGAAGTACGTCTGTAAATGTAAGAAACATCATTATGGCAAGGATCCATAATGCCACGTACTTTACAAACGCCACAAGAGGCCGGTTCAGCTTTATGAGAAGATCTGTCCCCTTCTGCAACCACATCTTTCTATTCCTGATTTTATCGATTATTTCGCAAAAAGAGTTACGCTGCGAATCCAATCACACCCGTTCATTCCATAAAAGGGGATAGATTACGCTCGGTTGAGATGATAATAATCCCCTCCCTCTCTCCGGCTGAGAGAGGAAAGGGAATCCGGGTATGTTACTGAATATATTTCTCTTAAAACATTGCCAGCAGTGCGTCAAGGATCTCTTTTGCTTCTGGATGACCCGCCTTGTTCATCTTTTCAAGCCAGTCGTTCCATATGGGTTTTCCGGCCACTTCAAGCCATCTGGCCTGTTCTTCCTTCGGAAGTTCGTATATATTAACCTCATATCCCTCTTTTTTCGCCTTTGCAATGCAAGCGTCTTTGGCGGTATCGAAGAAATTTATTCCCCAGAACTTGGCGCCTTTAAGTCCGCTCGCGTTTGTCATTGCGTCCTGGACATCCTTGGGCAGGCTGTTCCATTTCTTTTTGTTAACGGCTATAGAGAAATACACGACGGGAAAGTTGGTGCCGGTTGTGTAATACTTCACCACCTCATAGAGCCTGAATGAGTTTGTCGCCTCCCAAGGGGCACCCATTCCGTCAGTAACACCCTTTTGAAGGGCAAGGTAATTCCCCGGCATGGGGACGGATACGGGAACGCCGCCCAGCGCCTTCATCATCTCGGTGGAAGGACCTCCCATCATCCTGATCTTCAGACCTTTGAGATCCTCAAGGGTCTTGACCTGTTTATTGGTGGTGATCAGGAAATAGGGACTGGTGGTGTATAGGAGGAGGATGTGATTGTCCTTGTACTGTTCCCGAATCTGTGGAAATTTCTCATAAAGCTTCTGGAGTGCCCCGCTCGCCTCTTCGGATGTAGTGAATGGCAGGGACGGAAGGCTGATTACGTCTGACAGGGAGGTCATGCCGGGCCAGTAAGCGTGGAAGCACCACCCCATATCGGCGATGCCATCCCTTACGGCACTCCAGGTGTCAGGCCCCTTGTTCAGTGTCTGGCTGTAATAGACCTTTATCTTAAGTTTGCCTTTGGCAGCATCTTCGATCTGTTTCACCCAGGGTTTCAAGGCCATAACCTGCCCCCAACCGGACTCAGGATTCTGAGTGGTAAAAGTTAATGTTATTGGCTTGGCTGAAGCGGTTAAAGGCAACGTCAAAACAAAACAAAAGCAGACAAATAAAACGATCCATATTTTTTTCATTTTAACCTCCTTCTAAATTGTAGGCTTTTTTACTGAACCACTACCGATTTTATTTTTGACTAACTCCTTTTCACCCCCTTTCTACCAGCTTGTATTATTAGCTTAAACCTCATCTTTTTGCAAGCATTGATTTAAGATGATAGAAGCCCCTTTTTTGGGGCCGGAGTATAGGCGACTTCGCCTTGTGTGTCAAGGGGAAAGACCTCATAATGTGGTGGTCCTCCATTTATAGAACATGTTCTTTTTGTTTCCATCAGGTTTTTCTACATAAATAAGCGCGAAAGTATGTGAGAAAGAACTTCTTAACATCCAAAATATCCAAACCTGCATGTTTTATCCCGAATTTAAAATCCTTCCAGTTGAATCTTTCTCTCGGTTCATCTACCAAAAGAACGCCATTAGGTTTAAGAACTCTCGATATCTCAGACAACGCATTCCTCCATTCAGGAATATGGTGAAGCACACCAAATACGAAAACAGCGTCAAAGGTGTTGTCGCCAGAATCCATTTTGGTTAGGTCTCCAACATAAAAATCGACTTTCAGGTTCCGTTTTCGGGCTAGACTAATCTGTTCTGGCATATAGTCAAAAGCAACAACGTGTGATGGATGAAATTCCTTCACGATTAGTTCAGTACTGTATCCAGAGCCGCATCCAGCATCCATAATAACTTTCCCATCAAGATCGATACAGCATCTCCTCAATTGGTTTTTGAATATCTTGAACTCAGTGTGTTTCTGAATCCACCTACGTAACGGATTATTCATAGCCCAAAATTCCAATTTGCCTAATCTCATATCTTCTGCGTTAATTGGGGTTTCGTTCTGATTATCCATAATCCATTTATCCTATTTTGTTATATGTCTAACGGGGCGGATACTGGCTTTGAAAATGTACCCAGTTAAAGTCTGAAATAGGTTCTTAATCCTGCAAGCTCTGTATATCCCTAATCGGCTTTTGCTTTCTGCGCACAAAGAAAGCCGCCGGCATCGATAATTGCACCGCAAGATTGATAGGAATTACGACAGCCCTGTGACAACGCCAATCGTAGCGTTTTTCAGCGGCGACTAATGTGGGATTCCGAGCTCGATCGTCTTTCCCTCAAAGTTCGTACGGGTAAAACTGAGGTATGCTACCTTAATATCAGTGAATTTGTTGTTCACAATCTGAATTGACCTCCTTGTAAAAAGAATAAGATTTAAAAATCGCATACCATGGAAGATGTCCACAAAAATTTATATGCCAACACAATAAATTGCATTTATATCTTCATAGTATTCTGTTGTTATCTTATGGTGAGAGCAAATACTTTTTACGACTAACAAAAAGTTGAGGGGCCGGGAAACATTACCCACAGGATAATATTAATGGTAGGGAAGTTGTTAACAGAAAAACATGCAAAAAGATTTATCTTTTCCCGGTCCTACTCAAACGACAGGTTCGCAATCCCTATTAAACCAGGAGTGCTAAAAATTCGGTGGGGTCGCAGATTTTCAGGGCAGATCCGGCAAAGTCTTTTGTGTTTCTAGTGATAATAAAATCAGCCCCTGCCATTTGACCTGCCTCATTCAGCACTGCATCCTCAAAATCCTGGATTTTACTCAGAAGCGCCCGTTCGATAACCGGTCTATTCACGGTGGCAATTTCAAAGATGCTGATGAGTCTACGCAAGGCATTCCGGGCTTTTGTCTTCGGAAGGGACTTTACAAGCAGGTAATCAATGGTCGTAATAGTCGTAGCGCAGATGAAGGCATCAATGCGAGATTCTTCGACAAGGCAAAAAACTTCTACCGCCGGTTTTACAAAGGGCTCACGCTCAAGCAAAACATCAAGCACCACGTTAGTATCAACGATCGCTCTCAAAGGTACTTCTCCCGAAGATGGGTCTTGTAATCCTCTTCGGAGATTTCTTTGCCTTCCAAAATACCGACAAGTGACGCGGTTATAGGAGGCAAATCTTTTTCCGAAGTTTGTTGCAGACCAATAGACTCGATGAACTCGGCTACCATACGAGATACGGATTTACCCCGACGTTTTGCCTCAATTTTGGCCTTCCGTACAATGGTTTCGTCCATTCTTAATGTAAGTTTAGTATTCATGACGTATAATCTAACATCTTGAGTACGTCAAATCAAGGTTTTTCTGCGAACGGGTACATCAGATGGCCCGAGGTCGCCAAGTCAACCTATTGATTTTTAATATATTATCATCCCCAAAAAAGGCGATATAGGGCCAATTTTAGGGGGCATTTTAAGTGTATTTCGTTTTAATTCAGCGTGTTAACTTGGTCCGACTGAGGGATACTGAAACACTCTTATAATAGCCTTCGATAAAGCAAGAACCGTTAAAATAGATAAAATGGGTTCAAAAGAATAACGTTGCAAATGCCAACAAGCGGAGACCGTAAGCAAGGAAAAAGTGATTTTCTTGCTAATGGAGATCTGTTTTTTCTTGACTTACTTTCTCATAGGCGACCCCGATCCGCCATGTTCACGGATATCCATCCCATTTTATATAGCTGCTTTTAGTACTGGGATATCATACTTGAGAATTTCCATTATACTCTTTTCTCTCACATTCCCAATGGCCCTCTCGGGATAATCTGAAAAGAACATATCAAAGCAATTGCTCACATATCCGTCATGACTGATTCTGATAGCTCGCACGAGAAAATCATCCCAGGGTAGGTAATTAAAATAAACGTCATTTCCGTTGAAAGAATACCTGTTAAAAATCACTCCATAATCATCAACAAATAAATTATCCTTATCAATTATTCCCTTACTTACAAGCTTCTCCATTAAATTCATGGTAGTGGTGTAGTCATTTTTTATATAGAGATTCAGCCCGTGATATTTGCCAAAATTAATCACATCACCGTCCATCAGCGCTTTGATCCAATCCAACATTCCGTGATCTGATAAATAAAGCTCATCTGTCATGTCACGAGTAACATACGGTGAAATCAAGATATTCTTCACGCCCATATTATAAAGAACATCAACCAGATCAGGTATCGTAGAAATATTGATCCTGTTCGTTGTAAAGCTGATAAAGACCTTTTTAAATACTTCGTATTCAGACATTACTTCAAGGTTTTTCACCGTTCTTTTGTAATTACCATAACCTCGGATATAATCATGAGCAGTCTCTGTGCCATCCAGGCTGATATCAATATAATCAGGCAGGATGCTTTCAATGTCTTCTATTATTGATCTTTTCAGAAGAATTCCATTGGTTACGAAACCGAACCGCAGTTTTGGAATGGATTGTCTCTTTTCTCTGAAATAAAGCAACAAGTCTCGTGTTCCATTCCAGGCCAAAAGAGGCTCCTTGCCGACATTTCCGAATGTAAGGGCACCCATGGAGATCAGTTCATTAAAAATGCTCTTCCATTCTTCTGCGGATAGAGCATTTTTGTTTTCCTCATAAGCAACGTAGCAATGCATGCATTTGAGGTTGCAAACATTGTTAATAAAATAAGAGATTTCCATAGGATATGGATACTTTTGCGCAAAGATTGGATACTGCAAATCGCTTCCGGGAATCCTTTTTTGATCTGCAGTAATTCCACCGTTACTACCTGAAAGTCCAAGTGCCATTTTGTATCTCCTCCCTAATAAAGTTTTGGAAGCCTATTAATAAACTCTTTTAAATTATCATAACCCATTTCTCTTTCTTTCTTTCTTAAATCATTTTCCATATTAGTTCTTTGAAAGCAATTTTTACAATATTCCTTCGGGTTGATATTATTAAGAACAACCCTACATTCCTCGCACAGCTTCTTCAAACATTCTGCTCGTTGTTTTAATTTTTCTTGCTCATTCTCTGGTAACAAAAGAACAGGTTGTATATTTGTATTAGACATTACTTTTAGTCTTGGATTATCTTTATAATCATTAACTAACCCCTAATTAAGTGTAATTATTTTTCCAGTTCTAATAAAAGTACTCGAAATGCCC
>CAYRFN010000018.1:0-41624 GCA_964423495.1 uncultured Desulfobacteraceae bacterium | reverse complement strand
GTTCCATAGGTTATGGCTACCATAATTACCTTTTCTGGGGGTGAACATTTGTTGTAATACTAACCAGTGGAAATGTCAATTAGTAATATGGAGCGAGGTTATATTACAGAAGAGGGGAGGATCGAGGACAGGAATAGGAGGCAGAGTCTCAGGGTCTATTCGATCTCTAGTACCAGCTTAAGGGCTTCGACAACCTCTTTCATTCGGTGTGGCGGCATGCTTCCAATCAACTGAGGTTGTTTTGTCTTTGGATCGTAAAATCTTTTAGGATCCAGGGAGCGTATTTGGAAACAGAGAAATACTGTATCTTTGGGGAGGCCTATCTCACCTGATGGCACTCGTACGTTTGTGGGGTAGTCTCTTGGCACGTTCCGGGCATCCGTGCCCACCACAACTGAAACAACAAGCGGTTGTTTGTTTATGGCGTCGCTTGATATCACGAGAACGGGTCTGCGGCCCGCCTGCTCCCTGCCTTTAATCTGGTTTAAATTTACCAGATAAATTCCGCCGCGCTTGATCATAATTCACAAACCATCGTTTTCCGCTTCCGTAAACTCCTCTGACAGAACAGAGCACACTTCCCGGATTGCAGGGTCATTGGCCATTTCAGCCATGGCTGTTTCAAATTGATATTTTTTTTGACGTTTAGTGAAATCGATCAAAATGAAGGTGACCAGGCGATTGAAGTTATCCCGGAGTTCAGGAGGAGCGACGGTGCGCAATTCTTCAACCAATTCATTTGGGAGCGCGATGCTGCGGCGGATTGTGTTTTGTGCCATGCTTTTCATTTCACCCTATTTTTAACCAAAACCATACACATAAGAGGTGTTGATGTCAACATGAAAATTGTTGTCCATGAAATTTTTATCCGGATGAGGGGTTATATTGAGGAATAATTACCATCGAATGGCTTATTTAATAAGCGTAACTACTCAGCAAATGACCCCAACGCTTCGCTTTAGGGTTATAAATGAAAGAAACTTGCTTTAAGTTTCTTAGGAGGTTGTCAGGTTCAGGGGTTCATGGTTCACGGTTCAAGACAAACAAATTATGCATCATGCTGTTCCATAGCCAACAGTGAAATAGATTCAATGAATTGTTCGACTTGAGGAATCCACGGTTCTACTGTTTCCTTATCGAAAAGGACAAAATCTACATAATCGCCCTCCTGCCTATCTTCGAACAGCTGATTATAAAGCTTGCCGTTCTTCCTGCTTACTTGGCCAGTTTTGACAAAATGCTGGTTAAACAGCGCTTTTACTCCAGTGTGTTTGCTTGATGAAAGCTCATTCCTTGTCAGTAAAGCCGTCACTGCATAGAAACAGGCGTAATAGAGACGATTTGCGCATGTATTCCAATGTTCTTCACGTTGCATCAGTAGCGCTTCTTCAAATGTTTCGCGAGCACGATCCAATCTGTACTGGATAAGATCCAGCAGTTGACCTCCTTTCACAATAATACTCCGTCCTGTTCCACTATTTTTTTGTAAGGTAATACAGCGTACTTTGGAGAATTCCACTCTTTTTTTGTTCTAATAATACTGCTCAAGACAGTGTCTGTTTCCAGTTCAAGATCATAAAGGCGGTCTCTTATCTCCAAAATCGATTTTCTATTTAAGTTATGATCGGTCAATATTAGAAGATCCCAGTCCGAGGCAGTATCGGCACCCCCTCGCGCCCGAGAACCATAAAGAATTACCTGTGCTCCGGTATCAATGGATGTGACTATTTTCTGAATGCGCCTCAGCAGATAGCCGGTTTCTGATGTCTTTTGAGCCCAATCTTTGTAGGATTTCATATGGGTGCTCCTAACTACATGAATAGGAAATATTGGCTTAAATTACCTTTATCTACTTTATATGTCAAAGGGATTTTGAAACTGGAAACTCGAAACTTGTCGTAGCGTAGCAAAGATCCCGTCTGAAGCGAAAGCGGGGAAACTTGGAATTGGGGTCAGACAGAGGGCAGAAGGCAGCAGGAAGGGGGCCCTTGTTTTTAGAAGACAGCCTAGAGATAGGAGATCCGTAAAGAAGTAAATAACTTTCTTGAGAACCAGCCGATGGCGCTTAGATGGGCTGATGTTTTCTGCTGGGCATATGCCTCGAAGACCTTTTCCCCATTAGGCCCTTTGAGAGATCGAAATTCGTGGGTGTTCAGAGAAGGATGGCGGAGGTTGGTTTCAAGAAACCCAAGACATTTCCTGACGGCCTTGAGGATATCCTTTTTCGAAGGGTTGTTTTCAATCTCTCGAAGGTCAGTGTCGGCTTGGGGCGTGAAAATCAGTTCATGCATGGGTCACTATTTGACGTACTTGGCAAAGGATCCGCGTTTGACAGACCCCACCTGGGATAGCCCTGTGAGGACTTTTTTGAAGGCATCCTTATTTTCGAAAAGCCAGGCCTCTTCTACCGGAACTTCCATCATGGGTTCGAGTACAATTCGGTGACCCTCCGTGTAGGCTCGAACGGAATGGATGTTTCCGGGAGGAAGGAGTTTGGTAAGAGAGACGCGTTTCTTGGAGTCTATGGTCAAGCTAATTACATCCATGGGCAAAACCTCCATTTCCATATACTTTTTAACAATAATTAAATGTGGGAATAATGTCAAGTGGGAATTGCTAACTTGGTAACTTAGTGCATCGATTCGCAATTACACTCACGTGTGAAAAAATTGGGGACGCTGATAAACAACTAAATAAATCAAAAAATGAAGACAGACAAGCGAGACTTATTTCTGAGCTGCCTAATTTTTGCGACGGCCGGATTTTATTCCCAAGAGTTGCCCGGATTCCTCTTGACATAAGCTTCCGTTTGTAATACATTTAGTATTACTGTAGCTTAGTGCTTCGATTCGCAAATACTATAACATAATCTAATGAGTATAATCTTTGTGATTGCTCACTCAGCACTTAGTCCCGAGCAAATAAATACGTTATCGAATTTATGAATCGAGGGACTTAGGAGGACAACCAAATGACTATAAGCGCCAGACTTGACAAGGAAACCGAAGAAATACTGTTCAAGACGGCCAGGACTCTTGGTACCACGAAAACGGCTATTTTGAAGGCTTCTATTAATGAGTTTTGCCGTAAGGCCTTGACTGAAAAGACCCAAAGGCCATACGAATTAATCGCTGATTTAGCGGGAAAGGAATTCAGCGGAAAGGGCAATCTTGCCATCGATAGCGAAAAAATTATGAGAAAGGCATTTCAAAAAGAGCGATGATCCTTCTTGATACAGGGCCTATTGTCGCTTTTTTCGATGCCTCAGACGATTATCACAGTACATGTATCGAAGCCCTCAAGCAAATAGAAGGCCCTCTACTTACCACATGGCCGGTACTTACCGAAGCTTTTTATCTTTTGGGATTTTCTTGGAAGGCCCAGGATAACCTTTGGGAATTCGTCCTGCGAGGTGGAGTGGAGGTTTATTCTCTCAATATCACGCTACAGGCGCGTTGCCGTGAACTTATGGGAAAATATAAGGACTTGCCTATGGATCTAGCCGATGGCACACTCGTAGTTCTTGGTGAATCAAAAAAGATAAAAAGTGTCTTTACATTAGACCACAAGGATTTCACTGTATACAGACCTTGTCATACCAAAAGCTTCACCCTAATTCCAGCTCACCTTTTAAAATATGAGAGAGGGGGACGTCCATTGGTAAATCAGTAACTCAATGGGATTGAAAGTAAATACTTAGTCCCTCGATTCATAAATTCGATAACGTATTTATTTACTCGGGACTAAGTGCTGAGTGAGCAATCACAAAGATTATACTCATTAGATTATGTTATAGTATTTGCGAATCGAAGCACTTAGGTTGTCAGGTTCAGGGGTTCATGGTTCACGGTTGATAGCTGATAGCTCCCCAGTGAAATAGTTTTGAGATTTCATGGGGCAGGCCCCAGTTAAATCCGCTCCGCTTGTTTTCTTCGAAAAATTTAACGGGGCAGGCATAGGTGATAGCTGGGTACCAGGAACAGACAGTGGTCGGAGGTCGGTGGTCAGAGGGGAGAAGGTGAAAATTTATCTGAAAAAAGGAGAAATACAATATGGACTTTGAATCAAGGAACAGCGTGTTTGTGTTTAAGAAGATCATTAATATCCTCTTGATTTTATCCTTTGTGGCAATCTATTGGGGTTGTAGCACCGAGGAGGAGAAAAAAGCCAAACACTTGGCCAATGCCCGTAAATATGAAAAGAGCCATGAATATAATAAGGCTGTAATTGAGTTTAAGAATGTAATCCAGATTGACCCAAAAAATGATACGGCCCACTATGAGTTAGGTGAGGTTTATTTAAAGCTGAATAAAGGACAGGAGGCCTTTCATTCTTTTAAACGGACTGCTGAACTTAATCCTGACAATCTCGATGCACAATTGAAGCTGGGCAACATATATCTATTGAGTAAAAAGATAGATGAGGCACGGAAAAAGGCAGAACTGGTCTTAGAAAAGAACCCGGAAAATATTGATGGATTGTTGCTCCTCTCGGGTGTTCAGATTCGAGAGAAAAAGAAAGATGAGGCAATTCAAACGCTGGAAAAGGCAGTTAGTATTGATCCGGAACAGGTTAAGGTTCGATTGGCACTTGCGCGGCTGTTTTTTATGGATGGGAATTATAAAAGGGCTGAGGCAGAATATAAAAAGGCAATAACACAAGATCCAAAGTTGTATGTTCTCAGAGGCGAACTTTCAAGGCTGTACGTGAGAATGGGTCGCTATGATGAGGCCGAAAAAGAACTGAAAAAAATGGTTACAGAGTCAACATCTAAACACGCCTCACTGAATGTTCTTGGATCTTTTTATGAAAGCAGAGGAAAATTGAAACAGGCAGAGGAAACATATAAAGAAGCTGTTAAAGTTGCATCTGAGGATAATGTTGGCCCATTAATGGTTTTGGCACATTATTATGCTCGCCGCAATTCCTATGATTCTGCACTGAAGGCCATGAAGAAGGCTGCCGACCGCAAACCAGAAGATACCAATATTCAAGCCGCTATTGCCCAGCTCCACTTTACATACAAACATTTTCCTGAGGCGGAGGAAACGGTTAATGCCATTCTTGAGAAAGACAAAGGGCATCCGATTGCAAACTTGATAAAGGGAAGGCTTTTGTTGAATAAGGGCAAATATTCTGAGGCGGTACCATCTTTTGACATGGCAATAAAAAACGAGCCTCGCCTGGCCGATGCATATTTTTACAGGGCCCTGGCTTTATTGGATAAAAAAGATGAAGCGCTGGCCCGGAAAGATTTAATCAAGGCGGTGGAACTTAACCCGAGACTTATAGGTGCAAGGTTGATTTTAGTTAGGTTTTATCTTATAGAAAAAAATCTTGATCTGGCAAGACAAGAACTGAACAAGATTTTAGACCAGGACCCGAAAAATATTCAGGCATTGGTCTATAAAGGCAATTTATCAATATTAGAGAAAAAACCTGTTGATGCTGAAAAAAGTTACAAAAAGATAACTGAATTAGCACCTAAAAATCCAATTGGCTATAGCAGATTGGGCTTCCTTTACTTATTAAAAAAACAACATGAAGATGCTTTAGAAGAATTTACCAAGGCCTTGAGGTTGCAACCCGGGGTAAGGGATGCCCTGTTTTATAGTGTCTTTATTTATATTGAAAAGAAGCAGTTTGATATGGCACTCAAATTTTGTGATCGGCAATCTCAAGATTTACCAAAGGATTCAGCATCCCTGGCCTTTATCTACGACCTTAAAGGAAGAATATATTTGGCAAGCAACAATATTGCACAAGCTGAAAAGAGTTTTGAGAAGGCTATTGAAACCAATCCTGATATACTATTTCCTTACATTGCTTTGGCAAGGATTTATTTAGAACAAAAGGATACTGATAGCGCTATCACTAAATACAAGGAGATTTTGGCCAAGAATCCTTCCTACATTCCTGCATACATGGCATTAGGCACTATTTATCAACAAAAAGGTGATATCAAAGAGGCAGAATCTTATTATCGACAAGCCCTCGAGATCAGGAAGGACTTTGCACCAGCCGCCAATAACCTGGCCTGGATACTGGCTGAGCATGGAGGTAATATTGATGAGGCCTTGGGCCTGGCACAAACAGCCAAGGAAAAGATGCCAAAGGACCCATCAATTCTGGACACCTTAGGCTGGATATACTATAAAAAAGGCCTGTATCGAAGCGCCATTGTAGAGTTAGAACAGAGTCATGAAAAGATACAAAAAAACCCTGTTATATTGTATCATCTGGGTATGGCATATTTAAAAAACGACCAGATAGAAGAGGCCAAAGCCGCCCTTGAAAAAGCCCTTGGACTTAATAAAAGATTCCCGGGTTACAAGGAGGCTCAGCAAGCCTTGGCAGATATGAGATGAATTTCACCTATAAGGAGCAAGTATAATGAAGAAGACATTATTTATTCTTGAAGACGATAATCATGTTCTCACTATGATGAAGAACTATTTTAAATACTTAGGCTATAATGTAATTACTGCCTCCAATGGATTGGATGGATTGGAGATGCTCAAATCTGAACATTATGATTTGGTCATTACAGATATCGTAATGCCCTATGTTAGTGGGGTAGGAATTATTACTGTTATTAAAGAAAAAACCCCTGATTTACCGGTTATTGCCATCACTGGGTATGGGAAATACGCTGAAAACCTTGCATCTGAAAAACAAGCAGATGTCGTTTTTCGGAAACCGTTTGAGATGGAAAAATTAAAAGATTATGTGGTGAAATTATTAGAGAGCTAAATTTGATGGTTTCGTAAAAAGTGGAAGGTCTTTATTACATTAAGTTAAATTCTTCAACCCTGGTTAAAAGAGTTTTATAGCTAACCCGCAATAATTTTGCTGCACTTTTCCTATTCCATTGCGTCAATTCCAAGGCCTGGCATATTGCCTGTTTTTCAACCTCAGCAATATATTGCCTGCGTAATGTCTTTAAAGAAATATCCCTCCTATCATTAATCCATTCTTTAATCTCTCCATCATCCCAAACTTGATAGAGATTCCTGCCCTTAGATCCCAAACATTCCCCCTCTTTGTCTGCCACTTCTCTAAGTTTTAGATCAGTAAAAGCTATATCTGTTTTTTGCAATGCAATAATCCCTTTAATTATATTCTCCAATTCTCTGACATTACCTGGCCAATATTATTTCTGAAAATGTTCTTTAATGGAATCATCGATATTGATATGATCTTTTTCTAATTCATTGCAATATTTATCCATAAAGTAATTTGTTAGAAGAATAATATCATCCTTTCTCTCTCTTAATGGGGGCACTTCAATAGTAATTACGTTCAAACGGTAATATAGGTCGCTTCTAAAATCTTTTTTTACAATTCTCCCTTCCAGATTTGAATTCGTAGCAGCTATTATACGAATATCTATAGGTATATCATTTATGCTGCCAAGCCTTGACAACTTTTTATCTTCTAATATTTGCAGGATCTTGGCTTGAAGTGAATGGCCCAGGGCCCCTATTTCATCTAAAAAAAACGTCCCTCTATTGGCCTTTTCAAGCCTTCCTAACTTATTGTATACAGCACCTGTAAAGGCTCCTTTTCGGTATCCAAACAGTTCACTTTCTAATAATTCATTCGGTAAGGCTGCGCAATTAACGTGGACAAAATTTTCTTCATTTCGTTCTGATAAAAAATGAATATTCCGAGCCACTAACTCTTTACCAGTACCACTCTCTCCTCGTATCAAAACAGTTACATTTTTGTCAGCCACCTTTTTTATTTTTTCTTTAATGGATTTTATAGCATTACTTTCACCTACAATTTCGGGGCACCTTATTTCCCGAATAGATTTTTCTTTTGCTTGCAAGGATTTATTCATGATTTTCAATGTTTATACTATTCTATTGGTTCTGTCAATCTTCTGTAGACATAGCAAGAAAAATTGTCTAAAAAACTAGTTTATAATCAGCACCACCAATAGAACTGGTGGTATGAGGAAGGCCCCTAAAAGGGGCCTCCACTCAAAATCAAATTCTGTTTGATCTTGATCCTTTTGTAGTTTTTCCTGTTCCCGGACGTATTGACGTATTTGATGCTCGTCTAAACCAACGGTGCTCACACAATATCCCCTTGCCCAAAACGTCCGCCCGAACAAGGTCCCTTTTATCTTGAAGAGTTCCCTATGGATTCAAACCGCACTCTTGCCTTTCAAATACCCAAAAGTAATACTTTCAAAGCGTTAAATTGTTTCAATATTTCTAATGTATTTGTTTAGGTCATCTTGTTATTTGATATACGAATTTTCTTCTGAACATTACTTTTCGTTCAGACACTAAATAATATGTGCTCCTACATATCGATCTCTATAAGTTCCATCAAGGCCTTTCCGGTCCATTTTCACAGCAAGAGGCAAATAGTCAAGTATATCCTGAGCCGTTATTCCATCTTCCCCTTTATCTTCAGCCGCCAGATCTCCAGAGAATCCATGAATAAATACGCCCTTTCTAACTGAATCCCGCACAGACAGCCCCATGCCAAACATGGCAGCAATCGTTCCTGTCAGGACATCACCTGATCCTGCTGTTGCCATTCCAGAATTTCCGCTCATATTAATAAAAACATTTTCATGAGCATACCCTATCAATGAATGAGCACCTTTCAAGACGATAACTGCATTCAATTCCTTGGCAGTACCCTGAAGGACATCTATTTTATTGATGTCTATGTCGCGTACACTCTTATTTGTTATTCTGGACATCTCTCCTAAATGAGGAGTAAGAATTGTCTCTGCTTTTCTCTGTTTTATGATCTGTAAATCCTTTGACAGCGCCGTAATTCCGTCTCCATCAATGAGCAAGGGCTTTCTAATTTCCTTTGCCAATTCCCTTACCAATTGTTGGGTTTCTTTCTCCATGGAAAGGCCTGGACCAAGGACAACCATATCCATTTTCTCTGATAGTTCCAATAATGAACCCTTATTTTTAAGGGAGATGCTTCCTGATTGGGTTTCTTTCTGAGGAATAAACACGATCTCACTTCCCTTATTTGCAATAAATGGGGTAACAGATCCGGGTGCAGCAAGACGTGAATATCCTCCTCCCGCTTTCAGAAAAGATAGAGCTGCAAAATAAGGTGCTCCAAAATAACCGGAAGCGCCTGCAATAAACAGGACCTCGCCAAAATCACCTTTATGAGCATCCATATTTCTTTGGGGGAGGTTTGGCGTGTGGTTGAGCTCAATTTTTAGTGTATCCGCATTATGAATTGACGGTGGGAAGGATATGTGTGTGACATATAATTTTCCGCATAGGTCATATCCTGGAAAAAGCATATTTCCTATCTTTGGAAGGCCAAAGGTTACGGTGTAGTCGGCCTTTACTGCCGTACCCATCACCTTACCTGTATCTCCGTTGACACCGGAAGGGATATCAACGCTTATCACTGTTTTCCCACTTTTATTAACCAATTCTATGACATCGCTATACAGTCCCTCAACATCCCGCATAAGGCCTGTGCCAAAAATAGCGTCCACAATTGCGTCTGAATGCAAAACATCCTTTTTTATTGATCCGATCGATTCAACCTGGCTGATTTCTATGGGAAGCCGAGATACTATGTCGAGATTGGTCTTTGCGGCACCTTTGAATTTATCCCGGTCACCTAAAATGAAAACCCTGACTTCTCCTCCATTTGAATGGATTTTCCTCGCAATAACGAATCCGTCACCCCCATTGTTTCCAATACCACAGAAGACAAGGAACTTTTTGTCCCTTATCCCGAACTCTCGTAATAAAACGAAATAGGCAGCCTGCCCTGCATTTTCCATCAAGAGTTCCTCTGTTATGCCAAATTCATCTACGGCGGTCCTATCCAGTTTTCTCATCTCTGAAACCCTAGCAACTTTCATTTCCCTCCTCCAATTGGATTCAATCAATATTTCCAAGAGTCTCAAAATGTCATTGCGAGAAGCTTTAGCGTCAAAGCAACCTCATTAGCAAAAGATTGCTTCGTTATCACTCGCAATGACAGCATTGGTAATATTTTTCATGGAACCTTGCGAAAATCGGGTTCAAACAAATAGCAACCAACATTGCTCATTACCACATCCAACCAGGCTTTGATAGGGCATATAGCCAGGACGACTGAGTCGTACTTTTAAATATAATAAATTTCTATCGGTGATTCTATGTTTTTTTCCCTATATTCCTTTCAGAGCATATATGTAACAAACATTAGGCTTACTTTGTGGAGGCCATGACGCTTTTAGACAGGGTTGTGGTCATGCGCCATGGAAAAGTACACCAGATCGGTGAATCTGGTACCATCTATACGAAACCCGCTGATACGTTTGTGGCCACATTTATTTGGTGCACCGGAGATAAATCTATATCGGGGAGCGTATTTCCTGGCCACCTATTTTCGAACCCTCTTGTGCATGCTGTGCATGCTGTGAATAATATCAACTACTTAGCATGCTGTCGTAGGACATAAAACCTACCTTTTTCTTAAATGACGGATAACAAAAACCCAATTACAAATTGTAGAAAGAAAAGAAAGTCCTCAAGCATCACTACCCATTTCACGGAACCTGGAGAGCCAGGCGATCAGAAACAGTGACGGGATGATGACGACAGCCCCGAGAATGCCGAGAGAAATCTGAACCCCGGTCGCCTGAGCAATCGCACCGAAAATGATACTGCCCGTCGGCCCCAGGCCGAAGGCAACTTCCCGCCAGCTCATGATCCTGCCCCGGAGATTATCCGGCGCAAGCCCCTGTATGATCGTCGTATTGACCGTGCTGAAGGCCGTATGCATGACCCCGAAAACCACCAGAAAGGGGAAAGAGAGGAAGGGCCGTGTTGAGGCCGAAAACCCGATGAGGCCCAGCCCCATAATGATCCCGGAGCCGACGAGAAGTTTGGGTTTGCTCTTGTAATAGGTGAAAAAAGTGAGCCCGATAAGTGCAATCAGGGCACCCAGGCCGGGGGATGCTTGGAGATAGCCGTATCCCACGGCCCCGACGTGCAAAATATCATTGGCAAAGACGGGCAGAAAACTTAAAAGAGTGTTGCCCGAGAGCCAGGGAATCAGGTAAAGGACCACCAGTCCCAGGATCACGGGATTGGAGCGCAGATAATGAAACCCCTCCATAATACTTTGACCCGCCGTTGTTTTTTTGGTGGAGACAGGTGTAGGAGGGATCCGGGCCAGCTTGAGCCACAGGACGGCAAAGATACTCCCCAGGGTCCTCATGACAAAGATCGGCCAGAGGCCGATAAGCACTATGAGATAACCGGCCAGGGCCATGCCGACCATGCGCGCGGCCAGGACCGAGATAAAGTCCAGTGAGATGGCGTTCAGCAGGTGTTCCTTTTTTATCAGGTTGGGCAGGATGGTCTGCCGGGCCGGATGGTTGAAGCTCATGATCACCCCGCTGAACAGACCCATCACAATGAGATGCCATACGGCGACCAGTCCGGTCGCGATCAGGAGGGCAAGGCATAGAGACAGAAACCCCGAACCGCACAGGGCCGTCATGAGAAGGCTGCGTCGGTCGACCCTGTCCGCTACCACACCTCCGATGATCGGAAAGATAATCATCGGGGCAAAGCGGGCGGCGGTGACAACCGTGAGCATCAAAGGGGAATGGGTCAACTGGTTTACCAGCCAGAGAACGGCTGCGATTTCCATGAACTCGCCGATGTGCTCCGTCATCGAACCCAGCCAGACAAGGCGAAAGTCCCGGTAGCGCAGGGAAACCAGTGTTAATGACCAGTAGGATTCTCGAGTTTTCCCGTCAAGGGACGCATCAGGCCGGGTCATAACCGTCATTCCTGTGTGCAGATTTCATTTGGGCCTCATTTTATCAGGTGTTGCTATCATTTCCCCGGAGCCGGGTCAAGTCCGGCGTGAGAAATGTTTTACGAGAACCCATATGTTCTGTAAGTCCAGAGCCAGTGATATTGTGTAAAGAGCTGATCAGTAAATGACTCTGGTATATTTTTTGCGTTCAGGACTCATCACTCGGGCCATGCTGCCAGCGTTTGACATCCTCCCTTTCGTCTAAAAACCTCTTGGATTTATAATCGGAACGGGGCAGGGTGCCGCAAGGGACAATTTCAACTTCTATTCGAATCTCAAAAAGCTGTCTGAGGGCTGCTCTTATTATTCTCGCCACTTCTTCACTGCTACGCCCCTCTGCAAACTCTATAATCACCTTAAATTCTTCCAAGCCCTCTCTGGCATAAGCCACCATTTGAAATTCTTCTCCGATCACAAGGTGCCTCTCTAATATTTCCCCAACCTGGGAGGGAAAAATATTCATCCCCCGTATCGTTATCATATCGTCGCTTCTGCCGAGCACGCCGCCATCCAAGATCCTAAAGGTGCGGCCACAGGGGCAGGTACCTTTTTTCAGCCTGACCAGATCCCCGGTGCGAAAGCGAATGCCAGGAGAACAGGATCTCCCCAGGTTCGTGAGGACCATTTCACCTTCTTCTCCTTCGGGTATAGGCTCCCCAGTAGTGGGGTTTATGACCTCCATAATAAACTCACTTTCATTGACATGAATGGCCCCTTTCTGATGTTGACAGTGAATGGCATAGGCACCAACTTCGGTGAGACCAGGGTAATCATAAGGGCTAGCGCCCCAGGCCTCCTCGACCTTTTTCCTGATGGAGGGCACCAATGCCCCGGGCTCCCCTGCCTGTATCATTACATGAACAAAGGACTTCCTTAGATTTATCCCATTTTTTTTAGCAATCTCCGCCATTCGCAAGGCGTAGGTTGGGGTGCAGCAGATAACAGTTGCTCTATTTTCAAGGATGCTACTTATTCTCTGCAGTGTGTCCCATCCTCCTCCTGCAATGGCCAAAGCCCCTATCTGCCAGACCCCCTCAAAGAGGCCCCAGAAAGCAACATGGGGCCCAAAGGCAAAGGGAAAGAAGATAATGTCCGAAGGCCTTACTCCTGCTCCCCATAAGGACATCGCCGCACATCTCCCCCGCCACTGCCAGCTCTCCCGGGTGTCAAGCCATTTGAGGGGCCTTCCTGTTGTACCTGTGGTTTGATGATATCGAACGTAGTTTTCAATTGGTTCTGAGAGGTTGGTTCCAAACGGAGGGTTTTCATCTAGATCCTCCTGAAACTCTCTTTTGTACGAAAAGGGTAGTTTCCTCATATCATCAAGGCTCTTTATCTCCTCAAGCGCTACCCCAAGCTCCTGAAACTTGCTTTGATAGAAACGATTGGACCTGTATACTACATCGAGGACATTTTTTAGCTTCCGAAACTGGACCTCCCGAATCCTTTCGAGAGGTGTCGTTTCGATTTCGGGATCGAAATATGACATCATCACCGATCCCGTTTAAGGCCTTACCTTCTGCAGGTTTCCGATCACGTCTAATACATTTTCCCATGGTTTTCCCGGAACCCACTCCGGCAGCTCTTCCAGTATCTGGATGTACCAGGCCTTTGGGGCCAGCAGACCTGACTCCGATCTGATCCAGAGAACATCTCCGTCAGCCAATGCCTCCTTTGACTTTGCAACTTTTGCCCTCACATGCTTGGCATCGTATTTCCGTGGGCCAGGGGTGAGATCTTTTATGAAAAGCTCCACCTCCCCCTCTTTCATGTCGTCGAACTTCCTGACAAAGGTCTGCCACTCTGTAGCCATCTCCAGAACCTCCTATTTGAGTCCATATTTTTCCCACTTTTTGATAATTTTTTGTTGAATCTTTGGAGAGTACATTGTCTTAAAAGAGGCCTTGATGGGGAGTATATCTTTGGGCCACTCAGGAGGCCACGTGCTATCAAAGACCACCGATACACCTTTAAGCCTCTTTCGCTCTTCCGGGCTGTAGAAAGGCGTGAGGGAGTTGGCCCTGCCCTCGTACCACTCGTAGGCAATTCCCCGTCCCGGGTGACATTTCGTGGCAAAGGCATGGAGCACCTCGGCCATGTTAAAGACATCCACATCGTCATCTACGACGATGTATTTATTGGTCATAACCCTGCGAGCTGTAAAAAAGTCGAGTACTTTGCGAGCGATATCCATCCCTCCCTTTTTCACCCCCACAACAATGAGATGCGTCACTCCCTCGGGAGGCACATAAACATCGGTTACCGGCACCCCTCGGCGTAGCAGTCCCTTTTTCATGGAGACGGCAGCGGTGAGCGATGCGGCGATGGATGCGTCGTCTGGTGGCACCCCCAGGGAGATCATGGTGACAATGGGGTTAGTTCTGTAAGTTATCGCCATAACCTTCACCGCTACCCCTTCACACATGGTCCCACTGCGATACCCGGGATACTCACCAAACGGCCCATCAGGGGCGATCTTATCCGGCATGAGTTCTCCTTCAATTACGATCTCGGCATGCGCGGGAACAAACAAATCAATAGATTCGCACGGCACCAACTCCACTGGCTCTCCTCTGATTCCCCCGGCATAGTCGACCTCGGTTTCCTGCGGCCGCAGGGGGGCGGTGGCAATGATATGAGAGATAGGATCGGCGCCGAGAACTATCGCAACCGGCATAGGTCGATTCTGAGGGAGATAGTGCTTCTTGAAGATCATGGCCAATTGACTGGTCGTCTGCGGCCACCCAGTGAGCAAGTCTTTGGTGTGGACCATAAAACGATACATTCCCCAGTTGGTCCAGCTTGTTTCGGGATCCTTGCAGACCACGACGTCCCATGCACCAATGTATCGGCCCCCATCCCCCTCGTGGATCATAGGGCTCGGGAACTTGTATAAATCGACTTCGTTCCCGATCATGATGTTTTCTTTACATGGAGCGCCTTTCTTCTTCACGAGGCGCGGGGGGATCTTTTTCCCCAGCCTCTCCTCATACACCCGGTAGATCTCCTTGATGGGAGCATTTTTCGGCAGCCCCATGGCCAAAGCCACGCGAGACCAGGTGCCTGTAGTGCCATTGGAGATCCTGAAACCATCAGGATAATCCTTGATCTTTTCAAACAGAAGGCAGGGTCCTTCCTTTTCATAAACCCTTCTTCCAATCGCCCCTACCTCAAGGTCCCAATCCACTTCATGAGTAATTCTGACCAGTTCCTCCTCGTGCTCAAGAACTTCAAAAAAGTCTCGATGATCTTTGAAAGATAGCATACTTAAGTCTCCTAGTATAACGTTTCGTCAAACTATTTACATTAAAAAGCATGGGCAAAATCGATATTCTTGCAATGATTACCCATAGTGCAAACAAGAACACCGCCAACATTCAAACTGGAAACAATACAAGTTAGGGGTTTTTAGAAGACCAGATGTATGGTCCAAATCCAGATTAAATCTGGAAAGCATTTTGCCTAAGCCTAATCCGAGTAACTTATAGAATTCTTCAATACTTTTCACAAAACCCTTCACCCTGTCACACAAAGCGACAATTCCTAGTGAGAACTAACTAAACACCTAAGTATCTAGTTTTAATCTCTTCGTTACGCCAAAGATCCTCAGGAGCTGATTGATAAACTAATCTTCCCTTATTCATCACATATACGTAATCAGCTACGCTTAAGGCCAAAGCGAAATTCTGTTCTACCAATAAGATTGAGAGCCCTTCCGCCTTCAGCCGTTGAATAACTTGACCCAGTTCTTTTACCAAGAGCGGGGCAAGTCCTTCCGACGGTTCATCCATTAACAGTAGCTCAGGCTCACACCTTAGGCCTCTTGCTAAAGCCAACATTTGCTGCTCACCTCCGCTCAGCCTGCCAGCTTTCTGATGTTCTCGGTTTTTCAAGGCCGTAAATATAGAATATATTCGATCCAAGCTCCAGCCTTGCCCCCTTTTCATTGCTGCGACGGTGAGATTTTCGCGTACGCTCAATGACTGAAATACCCTTCTTCCTTGGGGCACCAGGCCTATGCCCATCTTCGCTATTTTATGGGGCCGAAGATGTGTGATGTCAGTTCCTTTGAAAATTACCTGACCTCGACGGGCTGGTGTTAAAGCAATGATGGAGCGGATCAAGGTTGTCTTACCGGCACCATTACGTCCCACTATGCTCACCACTGCCCCCCTATCTATCCTCAACGACACGCCCTGAAGCACATAGCTAAAACCATAGTATGTGTGGATATCTATGACTTCCAAAACTTCTCTGTCCTTTTTATTCTTCACCCAGATATATGTCCTTGATCTTGGGATCTGTCTTAATCTGCTGTGGAGAACCCTCTGTTATTATTGTTCCATGATGGAGGACAATCAGGTGTTGCGCCAACCTGAAAGCGAAGTCCATATCGTGTTCAATAATAAGGAGAGTCATATTGGCACCTAAGCTAAGGAGCATCGAGGTTAATACACTTGTCTCAGCTGGTGAGAGGCCAGCAGTAGGTTCGTCAAAGAGGAGTATTTTTGCGTTTGTTGCCAATGCCATTATCACTTCGACCTGACGTTGCACGCCATATGAGACATTCCGAACAAGGCTATCCTCATTTTCCTTAAGACCATGTTCTACAATAAGTTTATGAGCTTTGGCAGTAATTTCTTTAAAGACGTCGACTGAACGGTGTATATAGAGCCTCACTGGACTCATGCCTAGAATTGCGAGAAGAACATTCTCGTAAAGCGTTAGATTGTAGAAGAGGTTCGTCATTTGAAAGGTGCGGGCTAGGCCAAGATGGGCCCTACGGTGGGATGGCATCCGAGTAACATTCTTCCCGAAGACATAAATCCTTCCCTCAGTGGGGGAGAGTTCACCACTGATCAAGTTAAAAAGGGTCGTTTTACCTGCCCCGTTAGGACCAATGATGACTATTCGCTCTCCTTCCCCCACACTGAAGCTTACATTCACCAGTGCTTGGAGGCCACGAAATCTTTTAGAGAGGTTTTCTACTACCAAAGGTTTCATATATCTCTGCACCCCCTCATCCGCGCCTACTTCTGATAGCACCAATGATACCCCGGGGAGCAAAGAGAATGGTGATGATATAAACGATCCCCAGAATTAGAAGCCACCGCTCGGTGTAGGCAGCAATAACGTACTTTATGACCACAATGGTTGCTGCTCCCAGCACTGGCCCGAATAAAGTACCGGTCCCACCCAGGATAACCATAAGCAATGTTTCTGCAGACTTAACAAAGCTTGCATCGTCAGGACTCACAAAGCCATTAAAGTAAGCCCAGAGGACCCCGCCAAGCCCGCTAAAGGTGCCAGATATTACGAAAGCTATGAACTTATGAAGCCATACGTCAAAGCCCATAGCCTTCATCCGAGGCTCATTTTCCCTAATGCCAACAATAGAATGACCAAAGGGGGACCTTATGATTTTATACATTAGTAAAGATGTAAGAGCAAAAAAGAAAAGGGTAAAATAGTAGTAGTTAATGTTACCGGATATGGAAAGAGAGTGCCATAGCTGGGGATTACCGATCCCCGAGATGCCGTCGTCTCCCCCCGTCATTGACCGCCAGCCATATACGACCGCCCAGAAGATTTGTCCTAGCGCTAGTGTTATAAAAAGGAAATAGATCTTAGACGTCCGGAGACATATGAAAGCAAAGATGCCAGCCATTAATGTTGCCATCGATCCGCCGGCTACGATAGCAAGACATATATTCTTCGACACATGAACGGCAAGAATAGCAGTCGTGTAAGCCCCAGTACCAAAAAGAGCTGCATGCCCCAAAGAGGGTAATCCGGTATAGCCAGAGGCTAAATTCAGACCCATCGCAAAGATGGCAAGGAGTAATACATGCGTCAACAGTTGCGTGTAGTATGAGGGTGTGATAAAAGGATAGATAATAAGAAAGACGGATATTGTGAGAAAGAGAGTCATGCGTGGGAAATCAATGCGCATGGGATCACCCTCCGCTATAGAAGAGTCCTGATGGTTTCAGGGCTAGGACTATAGCCATGGGCACAAAGATGGTAAAGAGAGCAAACTCTGGAAAAAATAGCTTCCCAAAGTTATCTATCATACTAATGAGAAGGCTTCCTACGAAAGCTCCGAAAAGACTTCCTCTTCCACCGATGATTATTACCACAAGGGCTAACATCAGGATTTCAAGGTCAACCCCAGGGTAAACTCCTATTATTGGGCCGCCTAGAACACCCGCTGAACCTGCCAAGAAAGCTCCTAGGAAGAAGACGAGTGCAGAGACTAAACGAACGTTTATGCCAAGCCCCTCTGCTATTTCGTCATCATCTACCGCCGCTCGAATCATCATTCCCACCCGAGTTCTTTCCTGAAATAACCATAGCATTAGCGCAATCAAAATTCCGACAAGAATAATAAAAAGACGGTAATGGGGGAAGATCATTTCGCCTATTCGAATACCCCCTATTAGGGCTGTCGGCTTCGCAAGAAAAAGTGGCTCACCACCCCAACACAATAAAGCCATGTCAGCAAATACAAAGGTAAAGCCCATTGTTAATAACACCTGCGGTAGTGGCTGGTCGTAAAACCTCTGGAGAAAAAAACGCTCCATCATAACTCCTATTATAGCTATAGATATCCCAGCCGCTAGAATTGCCAACAAGAAGTTTCCGGTACGTACCTGTACTTCGAGTCCGATGTAAGCTCCAAGTAAATAATATGCTCCCTGGGCTAGGTTAACGATTTTCATAAGCCCAAAAATCAAGGTAAGACCGCTAGCCAAAAGAAATAGTAGCATTCCAAACGACAGTGCGTTCAGCACATAAATTAGCCACGTTTCCACGACAACCTATCAAAATGTAAAACCAATAAATAGTCTCCAAAACTATCTTGATGAAGTTGAGGACCGTTCGTCATCTCACCTGATAAACGGCGCCTTCTCATTTTGCTAACTGCAGTTGCATGCCCGGAACTAGCTACAAACGGAACTTCAGTCTACGGACGTAATCCACAAACTTGTCTTTACTGCATACGAAATTCCTGTAGAACTCAGCCTGATGAGCCGATAAAGATAATCTTCAACAATAGGGAGTGATCTTCAATTTATACCATAATCAATGGCAGACAGTCACCTCAGTGGACAGACAGTTAGATCTATAAAGTCTATAAAGGCGAAGGTGACAATTCAGCAATTTGCGTACCCCTTATGGAGCGACTCAACCTGAGGATTCTCGAAAGCCATCCAATCATATACATGTAGAAACCATATGTCTCTGCGCGCAACCTGCTCTCCCACACAGCGTCCACTAGTCTCGTCTTTCCCTCAAGAATCTCTCTTAGTACCCCCTCCGTACCCTCAATTGGCCTATATTCCAAAAACGGCTTTGAAGTCGTTCCCTTTACTATGTTCCACTTGCCTCCTGCAAACTCTACATAGAAAGGTTCAGAATCCGGCATACTGAACTGAAATGTGAAGTCATACTCCTTAAGAAGCGTTTGCCCTTCTTTTGTTCTATCTACCTCAGTTAAGAGTTCCCTCATCAAATCAGATAATGATTTAGTCATGGTTTACCTCCTTATTTAGGTGCTACATAGTCCCATGGCACTGGTACTTCAGCTAAGACCTTATCCGGATCTCCATATTTAGCTGCTATCTCGCGGATCTTCGGGTCGTCTAGCGCCATTATGTGCCCTTCCTTTAGGATAACATGTTTACCATCCACTATTACCGTGGGCTTCACAAGAACGCCATGAGTATGAACGTGTTTATGAGTACTGGCCTTTTCAACCTTCCCCTGCGCCCTCGATGCTGGCTGTCCCATAGCCATATGCAGAACACCGCCACGGCGAGTTACAGGTTCATTTTCAGGCCATACTTCTGCAAGATCCAATTTGGGATTGTAAGCCCACATAATCTCACTAAATAGAGATGCCTTCTTGTCCTCCTTTATCATCCTTGCCCAGGCCTCAGTGCCTGGACCTTCGACATGTGTAACATATCCATTTGATACTTCCCATTTAGGAGCTTTACTAGGTGAATCTGCTACTAGTTCAATAAGGTCGAAGTAGGCTACCCCGTTGACGTCTGACCAGAACCTTCCTCCAACGATTGTTCCGGGCACGATAAAGGTACCCTTATTTTGGAAGCCAAATCGTTGGTTAAACCCAGAACCTGCTGCCAAGAAATCATCCGGACTATTGCTGATGGCGGCCACGATGTCTGTCCCCTTGGGGTCCGTTATCGTGAGTATCTTGCCATTTCTAACTATTTCATAGTCTCTTAATGCCATGGCATAGAGTATTTCTGCCGGGAACCTCGAAAATTCAGACACGAGGTGATATACAGATGGAAACATAAGATATATTATCCTTAGGCCAGCCTCCATCATCGGAATGTTCAGCCACCTATCATTCGGATGTGCAAGATAAGCAGTGGCCGGAATGAGGACATCTGCTCCCCAGACTGCTGCTTTCACAGTCTTTGGGATGTTCTCCTCAAGATATCTCGGTAGCTCTAAGTCTATATTACCCATATTTAAGATAGTAACACTTGCCCCGACATCTCTGGCCACAGCTGCGAGCGCGTCAACCACTAGCGAATCTACTTTTGGATCAGTTAAAATTAAGACTTCCTCTCCTTTTCTGACACCACCATAATTTACAACATAGTTCTTCGCTCCCTCTATTAGATCCATGACTCGATAAGACATAGCCTTTTCCTCCCTTTACTAAATATCTTTGTCACAAGTACCACAATTTGACTTTTTCTCTTTTTCGCTCCTTTCCTTAGAAACTGCCAAGCTACCCCTACTATAAAGGCGGGAATGAATAGCAAGCGAGGTTCAAAAAAAATACTCCTCTTCTAAGGAGTTTTCAAAGCAGCTGTAAACCCTATTGGGCAAGTATGGGGTTAACGTAACTCTTGTGAAGAGCCCACATCATAAGCGCCATATCTGCAAATGGCGAGATGGTGCATCAGACTATTTTGATACGGTACTCATTAGACGAAGGGACTCATTCTTGCAAAAACTAACTGTATACCTAAATACCTAATTTTTAATCTCTTCCGTAGCAGAATATCACTCGCGTCTTTCGTATACACCTGTAAAATCTACATTGAACGAAACTGTAGACACGTAATTTTCTTAACCCGCTCATTTTCCGCTCTAGTTGCCTATACCTAGCGATTCCTCATATGGAACCTAACCCCTAGACTTCACGGTGCCGCTTAACCTTGCCTCGCGGCTCTAGTGATCTTACGGGAACAGTTTCACAGGATCCTTAACACCTTTGATGCGACCTATCTCAAAAAGGTGAACTTCTCCGTTGGTCTTCTTCGCCTGCATGAATATCATGTCCCATATCATTCCATGTTTTTCATCAAAGTAAGCCTTGGCACCCATAGGCGTAGTAATCTCTACTTTCTCCAAACTTTTCAATACCTTATCTCTGTCCTCTACGTCTCCATTTATTTTATCGATGGATTGATAGGCAATATCACTTACCATGTAAGCAATATATGCAAAGAGAAACGGTAGTTTCCCGGTCCGGTTCTGATATGCCTTAACGAATCTTTTATTTTCGGGGATATCTGTGCTTGGGCAGCTAAAAGATAAACTATATACGCCTTCTGCATCAAGGCCCATAGCGGGTAAGCTTACACCCTCATCAAAGACAGTACCCGTTCCGATGATTGGAATGGTCCCCTTTTGCCCATATGCAGCCCACTGTTTGATAAAGCGGACACTGGACACACCCCACACTATCGCTAAAATAGCATCGGCCTCAGCAACCTTCAGCTTTGGAATGTAAGGTCCAAAATCAGTGATGCCCAGAGGTACCCAAACTTCTTGTACAATTTGGCCTCCCACCTCTTCAAGCCCTTTTTTGTAAGCTTTAAAAATCTCATGTGTAGGGGCAAAATCAACCGCAATGTAAATAACTCTCTTAAAGCCATAGTTGTACCACCACTTAGCAGGTTCATATGAATATTGATAGGTGGAGGGAGAGACACGGAAAAAGTAAGGGCTATAAAGCCCACGAGTATGACCTGCACCTAATGCGATTGCCACCGTAGGCACTCCAGCCTTATGTATATAATTTCGTACTGCATAACCTGAAGCGGTATCTTGGCCAATGATTAATAAGTGTACCTTGTCCATCTCCACGAGTTTTTTTGTCTTAGACAGGGTAACATGCGGTGAAGTAGCACCGTCCTCGACAATGAGTTTTATTTTTCTGCCTGCAACTTGCATGCCCTTCTCCTCAAAGAACATCTTTACAGCATGAAGCTCTCCCGCGCCGAGGGCAGCAAATGCCCCGCTGAGGTCAAATACAATACCGACCTTGATGGGTGTCTTCTTCTCTGCTGGCGCGGCATCTGCCAAAGAACTGCTGATTATCAAGATTGCAACCGCTACAATGATTAACGCATAATGTTTGCCCGGTTTCATTTGGCCCTCCTCTCATTCTTTTTTAGAAGCTTAGCTTCTCGCTCGAACCTCCTTCGTCCGCTCGAGAGGCCTTGCTTCCGATGTTAAGTGATTCGTCTAGTATTTTCTTGTCCAACCCGATACTCTTTCTGGACTGCTCCAAAACAAGTCCTTGCCCTAAAGATTTTCAATTAGGACCCTTTAAGATCCAAAGCAATACGCATCCCTCAAAAGCTATTGGATCCGCTGCCTTCCCATTGCGAAAAATATGATCAATTACTTTGCAAGTAGTTTTCTTTCCACCACTCGGCCAAACCAAGGAATGTCGTAAACCATACATCAGGGAAGCTTTTCATATATGCTATCATTCTTTCAACCGCTCCTATCCTGTCAGGTGTACATGACATAAACGGATGAATACCAAAGGTGAGTGACTGAGCCCCTTCCCGCTTTGCTGTTTCATAATAGGCATCAAAAGTATCTCGGAAGAATTCCACGACTTCTCGAGGGCCTCTCTGTGCTTTCACTGGGCTGAGGATCCCGAGCCTACCGGAAAACCAGGAGAAATCGTTGGTCGTCATAGTTCTATGTGGTATCTCAATCAATATCTTGTCTTTCACTTTGATCCCATACGGAAGATCATCATCACGAAGGTCGCCATTCCACACATAGCCTTCCTCAACGAGTAATTCAAAGGTCCGCTCAGAGCAACCTCCTCCAGGATTGATCCAGCCAAGTGGGCGTTCACCACATACCGATTCCAGGATAGCTGTTGTCTTGACTATATCCTCTTTTTCCTCCTTGGGGTCCATTCTGGCCGCATCTCGGCTTTGGTAATAACCGTGACCAGCGATCTCATGACCTCTTTGTTTAATCTCCCGCATGACCTCCGGATAATACTTTGCACCCGCGCCACTAGGGAAAAAGGTTGTCTTCAGCTCATAGTTGTCTAGGAGATCTAAAGCGCGCCATACTCCTACATCAAAATTGTAGTCTTCTTCCTGGGACAAATTGCCGATATCTAGAACATTTCCATGCCCAGGCAAGAAATCCCTACCCCACCATTCTTGTGCAACGTATATATGTACAGCTATTATGTTGTCGTTAGGCCACACTACCTTATTGCGCCTCTCTGGAAAAGGTATTTTGATCTTTTCGTAAGGAAATTTCCATTCGTATTCTTCTATTGTGGTAGACATTTTCTCCTCCTAATTAAGATGTTTAATATAGATCTTCAATACCAAACCATTGTTTCATAACTAATGCTTATAACTTAATTTTTCCGGTACTGTCAAAATTTTTGTGTAAGATTTTTCTCAGCCAATTTCTGAAAGAAGGGCAGATAGTTACGCACTTTATTATCCATGCAATAGTCATACTACCATCATATGCTTTCCAATACCATATTTTCAAAGAGGAGGCCCGGCCCTTACGTTTCATAGGCCCTCCTGCCAATGGCGCCGACCTCTAAATCCCAATCCACCTCTTTCTTTATCCTTGCCAGCTCTCCTTCATTTTCAAGTACATCAAAAAAACCCTGTGATCTTTAAAGGCCATCTTCACTCTTCCATACTGTATTTAATTTCTTAAACTTATACACTTATACATAGCAAGTTGTGTGCCAGCGGATTATGCGCTCCCTTTTGCCTGTAAAAATGGCAACGTCCCCCTGTATATTTTGATAAAAAAGTGTTTGAGAATCTCATTCCGTACATCATCAACTTCGGGATCTGAATCTATATTTTTATTTTTCATCAACAAGTTACATGGATCAATACCCCAAAAAAATGGTACAAAAATCTATGTGATATTCTGCAATATCATTGCACCTGAATCATTCTTATGTTTTTTGATTTCCGAATGGACATCCTGTCCAAGAAGTGTTAAAAGTGACTAAAAATTTGGACATGTCCAATATTTAAAACATACGGGGGTATCCGTGGATAGAGAAAGGCAGGAATTCTTGAACATGTTAGAGGATGTGCTGGGTCCATACGGTTTTTCTTCAACCGTCACAAGGGCCTTGAGATTTTTTCTGCGCAATCCCTATGAAAGTTTGATCATAACCGACAAGAACGGGAGGGTCGTATTTATGGACAGGGGATCTGAAAGATTTTTCGGCCTTTCTCTGGGTGGAGCCAAGGGGCAAAAGATGACCGAATTTGTCCTCTCTTCTGATATTCCAAAAACCTTAGAGACCGGTTACGCCCTCATAGGGAGCGTGCTTTCCTTAAAGGGCGCCAGGAAAATCAGCTCTGTATACCCTTTAATGAAGGATGGAGAAGTCATAGGGGCACTGGGACGCGTCATATTTCATTCTTTTGAAGAACTGAATCGCGTATCCAGGAAACTAAGCCGGCTGGAAAGGGAGGTCTATACCCTGCGCAAGAGGCAGACGGACAAGAATCTTGCCATTTATACCTTTAATGACATTCTTGGAGAAAGTAAGTTATTAGCGGACACCATAGCCCTCGCAAAAAAAATGGCAACCATAAATACTGACGTCCTTATCATCGGGGAGAGCGGAACCGGAAAAGAGCTTTTTTCCCAGGCTATTCATAATTATGTAAGCCCTGAAAGGCCTTTTGTTCGCGTTAATTCACCGGCTATACCCTTTGAATTGGCTGAATCAGAGCTGTTTGGCTATGAGAAGGGGGCGTTTTCGGGCGCGAACTCCGCAGGAAAGCAGGGAAAATTTGAACTTGCCCATAATGGAACGATCTATCTGGATGAGGTGGTTTCCCTACCGCTTGCCGTCCAGGCAAAGCTCTTAAGGGTGTTCCAGGAAAGGGAAGTAGAGAGATTGGGGAGCACAAAAATCAGGAAAGTAAAATTCAGAATAATTGTATCTTCAAATGTTGATTTAAGAAAGGCGGTCGCGGACGGCAGGTTTCGCAAAGATCTTTACTTCCGTATAGCAAAGGGGACCATAACTATACCTCCGCTCAGGGAAAGAAAGGAAGATATAGCGGTTTATGTGGATTATTTCCTAAAGACGATCAACAAGCAGTTTGGCACCCGTTTTAAAAGATTCACAGAAGAGGCGTTTTCCTGCCTTCAGGGTTATGACTGGCCCGGAAATGTCAGGGAACTTATCAATATCCTGGAGCAGATGGTGTTAAAACAATGGGACGGCGAAGAGATCCCTCTCATATGTCTGCCGAAAGAGATCATCGATAATTCTTCAAAAGTAGACAGCTCTCTGTCCAAAGAATATAAAAAAGGAATGACAGAAACAGAAAAAGAATTGATTCTCAAGGCCTTAAAACAAACAAATGGAAACAAGCGAAGTGCCGCCTCCCTGCTGGGCATCTCCCGCTCATCGCTTTACAACAAATTGAGAAATATAAAAATGGCTTGAGATGGGAAGTATACATGTTTAAGAAGTAAAGCCCGCTTGCTGTGGGCGAAGTCCGACAAGGAATGAGTCAATGCCTATTGACAGCACAAGGTTACAAGAACCTGCATCAATTGCCTTACAGATAAGACCGGTATAGTTGGCTGTCTTGCCGGATTGAACACTTACCATCACCATGCCGCGCCGATCCCAGTCTCCCTGCCGTTTTGGATCTTCAAGACGGGACAGTACTACACTCGACTCACGGTCAACGCTTTTTATTACCCCTTTCGGCCAACCTTTGCCTGCTGTAAGATAGTCCGAGAAATGATTCCAGAAATGCCAGTCGATATGCCGAATAAGACCATCGTTGGTAGAGGGGTTAAACCATTCCACATGGTCGGCATGGTCTTCCAGGGCCGATGCAGAGTCAGAACCGAGGAAAAGGCACCCATTAAAGGGCTGTTGCTCAAACTAGTTTTGAGAAAGAAATTTCGGAAATTTAATCACCGAAAACTTTTATTGGCTATTATGTTGAGTTAAATTATCCAAACCCCAAAGCAATATTAAAACGACCGACCATTAGTGTTATACAGAACCTTAAAAGGGAACTGCTCAGTCTCCCTTTTAGATATTTGATATGTTCGACTATTTGTACGTTGCTCTTTGATAACCTATCCTTTGGCTGCTTAATGAGGATGTTGATATTCTGAATGGCTGAAATAAGCAAATCTTGGATTTCCATACGCCATAATCTGCGCCACTTTGCTCTTTTGTATCCATATCTCTTGGATCAGGCAAACGATCGTTATGATAAATCCTGACGATGTTTGATGTCCCGCTTTGTACCCTTACTCTTTGCTTCTTTAAGCATGATATCCAATTCATCTTGTCTTATATGTCGTTTTAGGCTTCTACCATCTTTGGCCTGAGTACACTTTCCCCTGAGTTTACACCGAGCACAAGTTTTGACTGAGGCTCTGTATTCATAGTGCCTGCGCTTTTTATTGTAATTTCGTCTTCGTAATGTCTCTCCGGCCGGGCAGATGAAGGTTTCCTTCTCAGGATCATAGGAAAAGACTTCTTTTGAAAAGATACCCTTTTGTCTACCTGAGCCCCTGTGTATCTCTTCAAAAGAAGGCATATGGGCCTTGATTCCTAAATCATGACAGAGAAAAAATTATCAATGGTTCCGTATTTACTGTCTCCTACTGCTGTATCAACTTTCTTTTGCGTGTTTTGTTCATGGGTCTCGATCATCTCTTTTAGGACATGACCATCATCCACAGATCCGAAACGATAAAGCCAGTGGCTTCATGCCCAGCTACGATTGCCCGTTCAAACCTTGTGTTTACTTCCTTTTATCCACGATCCGCTTGGCTTTGAAGGTTGTCCTTTCCAGAGTGCCGAAGTTTTCAATACGAATTTCCGGGGTAACCATGAGCTCTTCCCTGAGGTCCTTCTGCAGACGGCGCCCAAGGGTCTGTTTATCCTCCTGAGGTTTCAGGCACTCGCACACCACCGTGCATACATCCGTGTAAGCTTTCTCGTTCCGGGTAAGCTCGATAATGAATTCATCTCCCAATTCCATATAACTCCGCACAACTTTTTCTACCTGCACGGGATAGAACTTTGCCCCGCGGTAGATTACCATATCATCCGCCCGCCCGAGGATTCCACCCACGGAACGGGCATGGGTTCGGCCGCAGGAACACCGGCTTGGATCGTAACGAGCATAATCATTGGTCCAATATCGGAGCATGGGCGTCGCTTCCCGGGTCAGATGGGTGATGACCAAAACTCCCATCTCCCCATCAGCGCAACGCTCCATCGTTTCCGGGTTGATGATCTCGATGAGGTAATGGTCTTCAGCCCAGTGCAACCCGGCCTTGGCCGTACACTCTGAAGCAAAGGTGGGACCGATCTCCGCCAATCCATAATAATCATAGGCATCGATTCCCAGGCCTTCTTCAATCTTTCTCCTGGTGGCTGTTGTCTCCGTTCCCGCTTCTCCCCCAAAACATCCCATCTTGAGTTTTAATTGCTGAGGAGAAACCCCCCGCTCCCGCAGGTTTTCGGCAATATGCAAGGCAAATGAGGGTGTGCACAGAAGGACCGTTGACCCAGGATTAAGCATGTAATCGATCTGCCGCCCAGTCATGCTGGCTCCGATGGGAATCACAAAGCAGCCCAAACGTTTGGCCGCGTAATGTGTAGACATGCCCGCTACCCACAGTCCATAGCTGAAGCCATTTTGGACAACATCTCCAGGTCGCACTCCGAAGCTATACATCGTCCGCGCTGTAACGTCGGTTATGTTCTCCACATCCTTACCTGACCAAATGGTGTTCACTGGGGTTCCGGTTGTGCCAGTGGAAGGATGGAGTTCCCTCCAATCTTTCGCCGGGGCCACGGTGTAGTGCCCGAAAGGAGGATACTTTATCTGCTCTTCCCGCAGTTCTTGCTTGGTAACCACCGGTACATGGACCAAGTCATCCACGGTTCTGATATGGGTAGCCTTGAGCCCGGCTTTCCTGAACTTCTCCCCGTAAAATTCCGACTTAGCCAAGCAGCGGCGGATCTGCCAGCGCAACCTCTCATTTTGAAGTTGCCGTATTTCTTTCCAACTCATCCTTTCAATCTCTGGGTCGTAATATTTTCCTCTGCTCATCTCTCCTCTCCTTTAGGCGCTTACAAACGATTCTTGGCGTAAAATGATAACATAGTTATCGAATGGATTTCTTTGGCCTTTACACCGCTAAGTATTTCTTAATAAGCTCCTCATTCTGCCAGATGCTTTCCATTTCCCCCTGGTACTAAATGAGACCCTTCTCGAGGATGTACCCTCTTCCCGCCACCTTGCGGCATAATTTTAAATTCTGATCAGCAAGCAGGATGGTCACTTCTGACCTTTGGATTTCCCGGATCACCTCCACCAAGTTCTTCACCACCAGCGGAGCCAGGCCTTCGATCGGCTCGTCTAACTGCAACAAATCCGGGTTCTTCATCAGGGCCCGGCCAATAGCCAACATCTTCTGCTCTCCGCCACTCAGGCAGGTCCCTTTGCTGGCCCGCAGCCCCTCCAGGATAGGAAAAAGCAAACACCTGGAACTTTGGCATCAGAAAGCCAGACCACCACCCAAAGTGAATGCGCCACCAATGGCTCCTGAATACCATATCGACTATACGGATTACCAGGTCCCCGTGTTTGATAACCTGTCGAGAGCCTCCAGGTCGAACGATTATCTCTATGTAGACCCCCAGTATCCAGAGGTCTATTCACCCTGATTTTTGAAGCCTGCGACGAGACCCGTCGACGAGCTCAGGTCGGGTCGCTCAGCCGAGTCGAAAGAGATGGGTTCAAGGGATAGTTCTACCTAAATTTCCTCCATTTTCCCTCCTTCTGGCAAGTCAAGTGCCTGGGTCACCGTCTTGACATCAGGGCCCTTCGTCGCACCAGACATCAATTTTGGCACGAAAATCGCCCCGACAACATCATGAGGTTTAATTTGGCTTGACACACAAAGTCAATTTCTCCTATACTCCTTCTCCGAAAAGCAAGTTCTTATCAAAAACAAATGACGGAGGACATGAAAAGCCTGAATATCCTGTCCAGGGCATACTCGGTCGAGACCAGATTATCCGGAACCGGTCGATATTGCGGTCACCCTCCCAAGGTGAATAGGGGCCGATATAGGTATTGTTCATCTCCGGTGAAATGGGCACGGCATAGATGACGATGGATTTCGCCGCAGGCCAGAAGTCCAGGGGGTGTTTCCCCTCCATGGAATGCTCAAGGCCGATATGGGGGGCGGCGACCCTGACATCGTATACGCCGACCTGTTTCAGCCGGTCAACCAAAGGTGCTTTAAGATCCGTTTCCACTCCATCCTCCCCTCAATCATCGATTACCAAAGAATTTGGCCCCGAATGCGCTATTCTCTATTGGCGAAGTATTGCCCACTGCCGGCAATCCTACCCCTGATGGAGGCAATCAAATTCTCAAGATCCTATCTGTTCAAGGTCAGAAGGAAGCTCAGATCAACGTCCGCTTCCAAAAGATCCCTGATTTTTGAAACAAGTTCTTCCTTGGTCATTTCCATTCCGTTAGACATAAAGGTTTATCGTCCCAAGATTGACAACCCGATGAAATAGTGGCCGCGGAACCGGCCCTCGTCATCCTTCGTGATGTGCTTGATCTCGGTTTTTAGGGATTCCGGCGCTTTTGAGCGGTTTACAGGGTAATACTTCATATCCAAGACATCGCCGACTTTCAAATACTCCAATACTGCGGAATCTTCCTTGACCAGGATACTCATTCCGGAAGGAGAGACATCCACGATTTTAAACTGATAACGATAGAGTAAATCGCTTATCGAAAATTCAACGCTTGAATACTCATCAACCGGAGACCTGTCTTCAATTCTTCTGTCTATGCCTTTGTAAACCTTGTCACTGTAATCTTCCATAGGATGAATCCTCTTACTGTTTTAAGGATCGGGAACCGCTCAGTGTTATAATCCCAAAAGTCTCTCCGCGTTCAGATGACAGATTTTCTCTTTATCACCGTCGCACATCGGCGCTTCCTCCATGAATTTCACCGCCTTTTTATTAGATTCCAGCGGATAGTCTACAGCAAACAGGATCCGGTCGGCACCCAGGGCCATGTAGGCGCACATCAGGGGGGGCTGCCAGAAGATGCCGCTGGTGGTCACGAAAAAGTTTTCTTTGAAATAATCACTTGGAAGTTTTTTAAGCTTATCGGAGTAGGCACGTCTCTGCCATATATTGTCCAAGCGCCACAGCCAGTAGGGCAAGGCCTCTCCGAGATGTCCGAGGATAATGTTCAGCTTGGGGTATTGATCGAATAAACCGCTGCAAATCAGGCGCAGGGCATGCAAAGAGACCTCGGCGGCAAATCCGCTCATGGCCCCGGACAGCATGGAATAGTCCAGGTAGGGTTCAATCATACCGGGTGACGGACACCGGGGATGGATATATATCGGCACACCCAACTTTTCGGCCCGCTCGAATATGACCCGGTATTTTTTATCGTCCAGGTATTCCCCTTTGGTGTGTGAATTGATGCTTGCCCCTTTAAAACCGAGTTCTTTAACAGTCCGTTCCAGTTCATCGGCGGCTTCTCCAGGGTTCTGGGGGGCCAGGCATGCAAACCCGGCAAACCTGTCCGGAGTTTTACCCACAGCCTCATGGAGCTCGTTGTTTATTTTTTGGGCCAGGGCCGTCCCGGCCGGGGCGTCGAACACTTGAACCCCTGGGGAAATGAGAGAAAGCACCTGAACATCGATCCCGTCTTCATCCATTTCTCTTAACCTGCCCTCTCCGAGATCCAAAAGCCTGTTCACTTCATGCTCACGCTGAGGCACCAGAAAGGGAAGTTCGAGGGCAAGGACCTTTTCCGCCCGGATAACCTCCGGCACAGGGTATCTCTCCTCCAGGATAGACTTTAAATTTTCCAGGTGATCCTCTGTTGTGAAGTGTTCCTCGATGCTGATTCTTTTCATGAGTGATTCTCCCTCCTATACGATATAGTGGATTCGAACTGAAACAGGTATCAAAGGCAGATGTTTTCCCTTATATCAAAAGGGATGAAGGGTTAAAACCTTTTTTCACGGCAAAAACGGTTTTTCCCATAGGCCGCCGGATCATGGAAAACCTCGCTCGATATATCATCCGCGCCTCCTTCTCCCAGGAGAGAATAACCTATATTCGAGATAAAGCCAGGGTTGTTTATCAATCCAAGGACGGGAAAGAAGAAAACCCGCCTCACCACCCCTGGCATCATTCACAAGTCCATACGTAAAAGAATAGCCCAAAACAACCATGTGTTGTGACGTTTTTTTTCTTGACATACAAGCCTATACCTTCTTATATTTCGCGAGAAAGCGAGTTCTTATCAATACTCACCGAAGGGGTCATGCCCCTGTTGGTGGAGCTCATTGCGGAAATGGTACGCACGATCCACAGGGAGGGCGTCACCGTCTTGCTGGTGGAGCAGAATATGGAAATGGCCCTCAGCATCTCACACCGTGCCTACGTTATGGACGAGGGACGGATTCAGACCTTCGGACCCGCCAAAGATATCCTGGCCGATGAAGAGATTCAACGCCGTTATCTATCCGTCTAGTCGTATGGATTGGTATCACCAAAGGAAAATAACCTGAGAGAATCCCTGACGTTTCAAATCAGGTGCGATGGGTTCCTTTTTAGAAAGATGTTCTTTTCAGTCCATGGGGAAAGGGGGTGATTTTGGACTTCTCCGAAAAAGATTAAAGGAAGCACAAACGTAAAACACAAAAAACTTGAGGAGGGAAAAAATGGGTATAAATGCTCTTCATACGAAATATTCCACTTGGGACGGCGCGGCCAAAATGAAGAAATTCGCCGAGACCTTTAAACCTGCAGATACGCCTATGGCCTTTGAATATCCTGTGATTCCTGGCTATTATGGGTATCGGGGAGCCGGGATCCAAGGGGTGGATTTTGATAACAGGATAGACTTTGCAAGAATGAGGAATTATCGTGTCGAACGCACCAAGGAACAGCTCAAGGCATTTGATGTGGGCGCGATCCTATCCATTCAAGAGTGGAATACGCGCTACATTACGGGGACGTGGACACCCGCCTGGACTACACCTTCGTCGGGATTGCGTTATTGCATGCTGCCTGCCACGGCTGACGCTCCCATATTGTACGAGCAAGGAGAGATCGGATATCACACCCGTCAGATGGCTCCCTGGCTTGACAAAGTGAAGGTGGCCATTACGGGTGCGGGGTGGAGCAGCATTATCATGGGCAGATCGGCCCAACAAGCACAAAGGGACAAACTTGTGACGCAGATTATGGATGACATGAAGGCTTACGGGGTTGGCAAAGAAACCCTGGCCATCGATGTTTGGGATCCTGGTCTGATCGAGGGCTTTCAAGATAAGGGTGTCAAGGTGATCCCTGCCACAGAGCTCATGTTTCAGGCGCGCAAGATCAAAAACCAAGATGAGGTGGAGTGCCTGAGGATCGCTTCAGCCATTGGGGATTCCCAGCATCAAACCCTGAAGGATATGCTGAAACCAGGGGTGAAGGAGTCTGAGATTATGGGCTCCATGCACAAGACGGCATACGACCTGGGAGGGGAGGTTTACTCTGGTATGCTCGTCACTTCGGGTCCCTTCAGTTGGCCCAATTCTCGATACATGACGGATCGTATCATTCGCCCCCATGACATTGTCTACGCCGACGTGTACAACACCACTTACAATGGCTACCATATTTGTTATTATCGCACGTTCAGTGTGGGCAAACCCCCTCAGCAGCTTGTTGATGCCTACGCTGTGGCTTTGGAATGGCTTTACAAAGGCATAGAGGTCATAAAACCGGGTGTAACGACCAAAGAAGTGGCTGAAAAATGGCCTCCCTGCGAGAAAGATTGGAGCGACATACTGGTGGCCTATGAGGATCAAACGGCGGGGAGCAACTGGGCCCATGGTATCGGGCTATCTCTATATGAGCTTCCCTTGATCTGGCGTGGATGTTCGCTGGAGCATCCCATGCCCCTTGAGCAAGGGATGACCTTTGCTATTGAAACTCAGCACGGTGTACCCGGGATAGGCGGTGTCAGGATAGAAGAGATGATCCACGTCACTGAGGACGGTGTGGAAATATTGAGTCAGTGGCCCGTTGACGAAATAACGGTTGTTGATTTCTGATCCCTGAGAGGCAGACGGGCGGGAAGGCTGGACACGGCCTTCCCGCCTTTTCACCAGTCGGTCGCCGTCAATACGGATGCCGGGATACACGTGATTACGGGAGATGCCGTCTTTGCCTACGACAACTTAGAACCAGCCAACGAACACCTCCCATTTACCGTCATGGGCCGCTTCGCGGATATCGTTGCTGCCTAGCGCAGCCTCGAGGAAATCGTTAAAATGGAGGCCTTTATCCAGATTTAGCCAAAATATGCGCAACTAACAACAATATCAATCGTCTAAAAGCCCGCCTCATCACCCATGGCATCATTCACAAGTCCATACGTAAAAGAATAGCCCAAAACAACCATGTGTTGTGACGTTTTTTTTCAGTGACGTTTTTTTTCTTGACACACACACATACAAGCCTATACCTTCCTAATATTTCGCGAGAAAGCGAGTTCTTATCAATTTCTTATCAATTAATTTTAAAGGAGGGACCAAATGAAAACGAAGAGATCACTGTCGCTAGTTATTCGTGTATTATTCCTTCTACCATTGGTAATATTCGCCTTTACGACGGTATATCCTCAATCAGCATCTTGTTCGCAAACAAAACCCCCCATAAAATTTGGGTGGATTGGTTGCTTAAGTGGTCCGCTGGCTCAGGGAGCCATAGCAATGCTTCGCGGTACAAAACTGGCCTTTAAGGAGGCAAATTGGGAAGTCGCCGGCCGCAAAATAGAGATGTTGGTGGAAGATGATATGCTTAATCCTAGTGTGACCTTAAGCAAGGTCAAAAAATATCTCTTTAGTGACAAGATAAACCTGCTAATAGGTCCTTATACGGGCACTTCCGGTTTGGCTATTATCGATTTTATTAAGGCGAATAAGCTCGTTACAGTAAGTGGTCAGGCTGCACTGGCTGCTCTTACACAGGAAAAGTTCACTCCCTACTTCTTCCGTACTTCGTTTAATGATGCCGGGCAAGTAACGTCCTTCGATGGTTGGTCGGCTTACCATCTGGGTCACAGAAACGTAGCCTGTATTTCCATCGATAGTGCTTACGGACACGCCTGTCTTGATGGATTTAAGAGGATATTTATAAAGGTGGGGGGCAGAGTAACCCAGGAAATATATGTTCCTCAGGGAACAGCAATAGATTTGTCTCCTTACCTGGCCAAGATTGATACCAGCAAGATTGATCTGGTGTATTCGTGGTTGACTGGAAGCGACGCCCTGCGCTTCGTAAAACAATACTCAGAATATGGGTATAAGGAGAAGACCCCACTGTTTGGCGCCAACATGATTGGTGAGACATACCTGCCGGAATTACGTGATACGGCTTTAGGGATTCAAGGCGTTCTCTTTTATGTTCAGTCCTTGCCAAATCAGGAGAATCAGAGATTCTTGAAAATGTATGAAAAAGAGTACGGGCCCGAGCTTGCCAGTCAAGTAGCATCCTTTGATGTTCAGGGCTATGAGTGTGGGAAGCTGATCTTAATGGGCCTTGAGGCAGTCAATGGGAAGGTCGAGGACTCGAGTGCATTAATTAAGGCTCTGGAGAAGGTGCAATTCGAATCGCCAAGGGGCCCCTTCAAACTGGATGACCACCACAACCCCGTCTTCCTGGAATACCTCTTCCGCGTCGAAAAGGTTGGAGGTAAGTATCAGAACACCGTGTTGAAAGCCTACGGCCCCATCTATCAGGGGTGGTTTGAGGCAGGATTCCAGCCCCCTGAGGTACCGGTTCCAGGTAAGAAGTAGCAAATCTCTTCACAAAACCCGGAGGTTGAATATGCTTGACCTTGGTTCGTTGCTCAATCTAGCAATGAGCGGAATCACTTTCGGCATGATCCTGTTTTTATTGGCTGCGGGATTCGAGCTGATGTTCGGGGTCATGGGAATTATCAATATGGCCCACGGTTCGTTTTTTATGCTGGGGGCATACGTAGGCATAAATATAGCCAGAAACACCGGCAGTTTTCTTTTGGGTATCCTGATGGGCGCGGTCAGCGGCGCCATTGTCGGCCTGTTTACGGAGCGTTTTTTGTTTCGCCGTCTTCCAGAGCATTTGCAACAAGTGTATGTGACATTTGGCATCATTTATATCCTTGCGGATTTAAGCAAAATGCTCTGGGGGACAAACCCATATATGCTCTCTACTCCGGCCCTTCTGGCCGGTTCGGTTGCCATAATGGAAAGGCCTTTCCCTATATACCGCCTTGTACTTCTTGGTGTAGGGCTGCTGATAGCTTTAGGCTTATGGCTGTTTCAGGAAAAGACGCGCCTGGGATCAATTGTACGGGCAGGCGTAGATGACAGAGAAATGGTGGGCATCATAGGCATCAATATCAAGCTACTTTCCACCTTAGTTTTCACCGGGGGAGCACTCTTAGCTGGCTTTGCCGGGGTCATGGCGTCTCCCATAATACCGGTTCTTCCTGGTATTGATTGGGACGTTTTGACTCTGGCATTGGTTGTTGTCGTAGTGGGAGGTCTAGGAAGTTTGCGTGGCGCCCTGCTCGGCGCTCTTTTAATTGGATTAGCGGATACGTTCGGAAAGTTTCTATTACCTCAGGTTGCCATAGTCTTGGTTTTTGTTGTTCTGGCTGTAGTCATAATCATTAAGCCCTCCGGCATATTTGGAGGAGCTTAGGGTGAAAGGGGTATTCCCAAGAGCTGAGCGAACGACTCACCGCGGTTATTGGCCGGTAGTGCTGATTCTTTTTGTGCTTCTCATTGTCTTTCCCCAGGTTTCGTCTCTTTACAGTGTGATCTTGGTAACCGAGATCCTTATCTATGCCATTTTTGCCACGAGCCTTAATTTGGAGTTGGGGTATACAGGGCTTCCATCGCTGGGGCATTCTGCCTTTTTTGGCGTAGGAGGGTACACAGTGAGTATTCTTATTACAAAGGGCGGTATTCACAATTGTTGGTTCTGTATAATAGCAGCGCTCTTGGCTGCAGCCGTTGTGAGTTTGCTTTTCGGCTTTTTCTCAATTCGAACTTCAGGTGTCTTTTTCTTGATGCTCACTTTCGCCCTTGCGCAATTCGTTTGGGGGGTTACCTGGTCCTGGCGGTCACTTACAGGAGGAGATGATGGGATCTCAGGAGTTGTCCGGCCCTCACTTGGGCTCCCTATATCAATGTCAAATGAAGTAAATTTCTATTACTTGATCCTGGTATTCTTTGCTGTAGCTATATTCCTTTTATACCGCATTTGCCGGTCTCCTTTTGGCCACACTTTACAGGGGATTCGCGAGAGCGAAATGCGAATGCAAGTCCTGGGCTACAATACCTGGAAATATAAGTACGCTGCCTTCATTGTAGCTGGTATATTTGCTGGCTTGGCAGGAGTATTGAAAGCTTATCAAGATGGCTTTGTCAGTCCAGCCTATCCCAGCGTAGCGACATCGGGAATGGTGTTGCTGATGTGTCTGGTTGGCGGAACGAGGGTCTTTTTGGGTCCTACCCTCGGTGCGGCGGCGGTGTGGATCCTAATAAGCATAGTGAGTACCCATACTGAATACTGGTCTTTTGTGGTGGGTTGCATTCTTATTATTACAGTTATGTTCGCACCACAAGGAATTGCTGGGTATCTTGTCCGGGTCGGGGGGTTCGTAAAACGTGCACGCGCTAAGAGTTGAGGCTCTTTCTAAGAGTTTTGGAGGATTGCAAGCAGTCAAGAATGTCTCGTTCTGCTTGGAAGTCGGGGAACGCCGGGGCATTATCGGGCCAAATGGGGCAGGCAAGACTACGTTATTCAACTTGGTTACTGGCCAGCTTCGGCCTGATGCAGGTCATATAGTAATGTTTGACCGAGATGTAACGGCTGTGCCCATACATCGGCGGATTAAGATGGGTTTGAGCCGCACGTTTCAAGTAACGAACCTGCTAACCAATCTTACTGTTATTAATAATGTGGTGCTGGCCATTCAAGCTCTTAAATCGTCAGCATTCGGGATGTTTC
Organism: uncultured Desulfobacteraceae bacterium; assembly: GCA_964423495.1. GTDB lineage: Bacteria > Desulfobacterota > DSM-4660 > Desulfatiglandales > Desulfatiglandaceae > CAYRFN01. The sequence goes on along the minus strand of CAYRFN010000018.1, from coordinate 4,378 downwards.
GTTCGTTAGCTGACTATAAAGAGCTTTACGACGAAGCTGAGAGGTTGATGGCTCCGTGGGGCTTGTGGGAGACCTCGGACATGCCAGTCCGAGATCTGTCTTACGGGCAGCAGCGATGTCTTGAGTTGGTTCTCAGTATCGCCTCAAAGCCGAAGCTGCTGTTGCTGGATGAGCCCACTTGTGGAATGACGCCGACTGAGGTTGCCAATATTACTAATATGATTCATGCCCTGGGAAAGAACATGGCCATCGTTCTTATTGCACACGATATGGACCTGATATTTGGCCTGGATCTCGATAGTGTTAATGTGCTTCATTATGGTCAGATAGTGGCTGAAGGAAGTTCGGAGGAGATTAGGCTTAATTCAAAAGTCAGGGAAATATACCTGGGCTCAGAGGACTGAGCGGAAAATGCTGCAACTGGTTGCCATTCACACTTACTACGGTGACAGCTATATCCTTCAGGGCCTTTCTCTTCAAGTTGGAAAAGCTTCTGTAGTGGCTGTGCTTGGGCGAAACGGCATGGGTAAAACAACCACTATTCGCTCGATCGTTGGCCTTAACCCACCCAGACAGGGTAAGATCCTCTTTAAAGGAACTGACATTGCGGGTATGGAGCCCTTCCGTGTAGCCCGAATGGGCATAGGCTTAGTCCCTCAAGGGCGCCGCATTTTCCCCTCATTGACTGTGGGAAAAAACCTTACCATAGTACCTAAGAGTAACCGTACCCAGATTTGGAACGTGGATAAGATCATGGCTCTATTTCCAAGGCTAAAGGAACGGATTAATGCCAAGGCCAAGTTTCTTAGTGGAGGAGAGCTCCAAATGTTGGCCATAGCTCGGGCCCTAGTCGGTAACCCAGAACTCTTGTTGATGGATGAGCCTTCAGAAGGCCTTGCGCCCATACTTGTCAGAGAAGTTAGGCGTATTATTCAACAACTTAAGAAGGAAGCAGGTTTTTCTATCCTCCTTGTGGAACAGAATATTAGATTGGCCATTGACGTTGCAGATTATGTCTACATAATGAGCAATGGGAAAGTAGTATATGAGTCGGCGCCCGAGGAGCTGGATAATAATAATGAAGTTAAGGCTCAGTATCTCGGTGTTTGAGGATTAGCTTCGGGAAATGCATTTTTAATACAGGCATAGTCTTAGAAAAAAAGGAGGTGCCCTTTGGATAGTGTTTCTCAATCAGTGGCTGATACCACCATCTAACGACTGCCACTTGCTTCACCTCAGAAAAAATCAATATACTTGATTTTGTTCTTGACAACAGAGGTGAACGCAAACTAAATAGGAAAATCGGGTTAGGTCCAAGTACCGCGGGTACTGGAACTATTATGGCATCATTGGCAATTACGGCAGTCTGAAGACGTTTTACTATCGAACTGAACGCATACTGTTTAAATGGCTTAACCGGCGGAGCCAGAGATTAAGTTACAACTGGGCGGGCTTTGGAGAGATGTTGAGATAATTCAGAATACCTGCTCCGAAGATCACGGAAAAGTATCCAAGCCGATAACTGGAACTCTTTGCCTGATGCCTGCCAGTGCGCAAGTGAGCAGATCTGAAGAGCCCGGTGCGGCAATACTGCACGCCGGGGATCTGTGAGGGGGCGGTCGGGTAACTGGCCGTCCTACCTCGATTCATCATCACCAAACTATAAAGGAGGTGAAACTATGGAAAAACCTACACTGTCATTTAATGAGCGTGACCGGCGATTTAAGCTAGCCCGGGATCTGATGAAAGAAAAAGGGCTAGAGTGTCTCGTTGCGGGTCCGGGAAATACCTATTACTCGCCAGATTACTTTGATGCGTGGTTCAGCAATGATAATGCTACCGGGTACGTTATTATGCCTCTTAACAGCGAACCGGTATATAGTGTATGGTCACCCATGCATGGCACACTGCGGATGCTGGCAAATAAGCGCCGAGGTATCCCGCCGTGGATCGAAGACTACCGTGTGTTCGTTCCATGTATCAAAGGCATCGTCGATGTTTTACGGGAGCGGGGTTTAAGCTCGGGGCAGATTGGCGTAATCGGTTTGAACTTACAGGGTCCGGGTGCTATTGGCGGCATCGCTCATGGGAGCTGGTCATATGTCTTGAAGGAGCTGCCAGAAGCTAATTTCGTCGATGTAACCCGTCCATTTATTGAAAGATGCCGTGTCAAGAGTGAAGAGGAGGTAGCTCTTGCCCGCTATGTGTGTTATGTCGGGGAATTATGTTGCGAAGCAATGCTTAAGGCAACCAAATCTGGAGTCAGCGAAACTAAAATCTATGCTACAACCATGGCCACAGCTTTCGAAAATGCTGCTATGTCCTTGCATGTTATCATGCAGACAGGAATAAATAACGTGGGATGGGGACTTCCAGTGTGGACTTATCAGGCACAGGAGCCACCCATATTAGGGAAAGGCGATGCAGTTCTGGCAGAGCTTTTCCAGGACTACGGAGGAATCGAAGCCCAGGAGCAAATGACGATAATGACTAAACCAATTGCTTCAATCACGCGGGAGCTGGCTGATATCTGCCGCCGCTCTTACGACATCGCATTAAAAGTCATGCGACCGGGTATAACCTTCGGAGAAGTCTGTGATGCCATGGAAAAACCAGTTATAGAAGCCGGTTGCTGGTATACTACCCCGCTGGCACATACTTTAAGCCCCCATGGCGGCATCAACAGTGGAACAAATATCGGCATAGACAAGGTACCAGAATTTCAAGGTATGGGATTTACTGAAAACAAAATGACAGATGCCTCCCGCCAATTGGTGCTGAAACCGAACATGTTATTCGAGGTACAACCGTGTGCCTGCCGCGGACTTAACCACGTTAATATCGGCGGCACCGTACTTATTACCGAAAATGGCGTCGAAGAGTTAAATAAAATACCTACGGAGATGCATGTAGTGAGTTGATGCAATGAGCAGATTATTTCGTCAGGTAGAAATTGGATTGCGTGCTAGACGAGTATCAAAGCCTAACATATATTAGGATACTCTCACTCGGGATGCTGAAAGGCAGTTTTTCAAATAACTAGAACTAAAAGAAGGAAAAATGGAAACTGAAAAGCTTCAAACAAAAAGGAGGGATTCGATGAAAAAACTACTTGGTCTACCGTTGGTCATTCTAGTAGGAGCAGGGCTGATTTTAGGAGGAAGCGCGGGTATGAGCTACTCTGCACCAGAAAAGCCTATAAAGCTTAAGTTGAGCTTCGAGTGGGCAGAAACTGGCAATGTCTACCAATATGGGTACAAACCCTGGATAGCTGAAGTGGAGAAGCGTACTAATGGAAGGGTAAAAATAATCCCCTATTTTTCGAATAGCTTGGCTCCTCTTCCGGAATTCATGCAAACAGCCCTGACTGGGGTTGCCGATTTGGTTGAGACAGATGCTCCTCTTGCTCCCGGTCAGCTACCACTACAGGAAATGTTTTCTCAACTTCTGCCTTCCTCTCCATGGACAAGATGGAGTAAGGTTTATTGGGACCTAATGCTCGAATTTGATAAATGGAATAAAAAAGAACTGAAAGGTTTAAAGCCAATTTTCACACAATCGTTTGGCGCTGGCAAAATTGCTATGTTGAAAAAACCAATTCGTTCGGTAGACGATATACCAGGAACGAAGTTGATGGCAATAGGAGCGCCATCGATAAACCAGCTCACAGCAATGGGTTTCACTGTGATAGAAAAATATCCGCCGGAGTTCTTTTCTACTCTGGAGAAAAAGGTCACGGATGGCTGTGGTTTGTGCGAGCAGGCCCTTTACTACGAGTTTGGCATAGCACCTTTGCTAAAATACGTTATTGACGTATGTCAGGGAAATGTTAATTTCACCCTGGTAATGAACCCGGACACATGGAATAGTCTGCCACCAGACATTCAAAAGGTATTCGAAGACGTTGGTGGTTATTATGCCGCAGATCTTTTCGATAATATGTATTACCAGAAAATTATCGTAGAGGGCCGAAAAATGATGTGGGATAAGTATGGATGCGAGTTTATAAAATTTCCAGCGGAAGACATGGCTACATTGGATGAGCGTGTTAAACCTTATCAGCAGAAGTTCAGGAATAAAATGGCAGCTAAAGGGTTACCAGCTCAGGAGATTTACGATAGATACCACCAACTTATAAAAGAGAATAAGTTTTAGACAGGTCTTTGTTGAATCGGAACGGGGGGATGAGGGAATACCGGAGTCAGTCACAGGCCTGTGGCCGCTGAAATATCGTTCGGTTGCAGGCCTGTGTTTGATTTATATTAAGGAGATGCGATAAGTGCATGGTAGCAATGCCATGTAATGGTCAAGTAAAAATAGATCCATAACCACCGCCAGGTAATGCCAGCCCTCCAGCGTCCACAGATAGGTGATATCA
>CAYRFN010000017.1:0-42015 GCA_964423495.1 uncultured Desulfobacteraceae bacterium | reverse complement strand
TTAACGATGCTATCAGAAAGCCCCAGGGGATCATTCTTGTCACCGGACCTACCGGAAGCGGGAAAACATCGACTCTTTATGCTTGCCTCCACAGACTCAACTCCCCAAGAGTTAACATCATAACCGTGGAAGACCCGGTTGAGTTCGATGTTGAGGGAATCAATCAGGTACAGATAAACCCCAGGGCTGGAATCACTTTCGCGGCAGGTTTGAGGTCTATCCTAAGACAAGATCCAGATATTGTCATGGTTGGGGAGATAAGGGACAGTGAGACCGCCGCCATTGCCTTTCAGGCGGCACAGACAGGGCATCTGGTGTTTTCTACCCTGCACACAAATGACTCCCCTTCCGCTGTGACAAGGCTTTTGGATCTGGGGATAAAAGATTTCCTTATCTCCTCCTCCCTGATTACAGTCATATCACAAAGACTTGTACGAAGAATATGTAAGGAGTGCAAGGCCCCTGATTCTCTGAGCCCCCAACTCTTTAAGCAAGTTCTTCCATACATCGGGAAAGATAACAAACCTTCCTTTTGGAAAGGTGTTGGTTGTGAGGCATGCAATTACACAGGCTATACAAGCCGTTTGGGACTATTCGAAATCCTGATGATCACCCCTTCCCTAAAGGAGGCCATAGCCCCTGGAGTCTCTGCCCAAACACTTAAAAAGATAGCTCAAAAGGAGGGTTTTCAAGCACTAAGCATAGATGGAATCAAGAAAGCATCTCAAGGGGTTACCACTATTGAAGAAGTCTTTCGTGTGGCCCCTCCTGAGACTAAAGAGGGGTCCTATGTGCCGCTTATAGATGCCCCTTTCCCGGAAAAGTACGCGGCAGATGAGCTTATATCAGACGGACCGATGACCTCTGTCAGCAGCTCAAAGCCAAAGAAAATCCTTGTGGTCGACGATAACGAAGTAATCCTTAAAATTCTTCGTCATGTGTTTGAATCCGAAGACTACCTCGTCAATACTGCTAAGGATGGTTTTGAAGCACTGAAGTTTACCTTACAGGAAATGCCAGACCTTATAATCACCGATTATATGATGCCTGAAATGGACGGCTTGACCTTTATAAAAAAACTTAAATCTCAGCTAGCTACAAGATATATTCCAATAATAATGCTTACAGCAAAGGACGAGATAGATCTTGAGGTACAGGGAATTGATGCAGGTGCTGATGATTACCTAACAAAACCCGTTAACCCCAAAAGGCTGCTTGCCAGAGTGCAAAGGCTCGTCAGCAGGCCATTTATAGAACAAACATAAATAAGCAGGAGCGATTAGATTACCTAAACTTTAACTTAGTCCTTCGATTCATAAATTTGATAACGTATTTATTCAGACTTCGGCTGAGCTCGGTCGAAGCCCTCAGGACTTAGTGCTGAGTAAGCCCTTCGGTCTGAGCTCAAGGTCGAAGACAATTTCGACGTAACAATAAATCAAAATACGTAACTATATTTGCGAATCGAAGCACTTAGCTCGGTTAATCATTAAAGAATGATTCACTAATATACTTAACTGCATTCCTGAAGATCATGACTCCCATCCCCTCCTCTGATGTAATCGCCTTTCCCTGACGCATGAGTGCTTCTCTTTTTCTGGTCCAATCTGGGTGGTTAGTGAAATGGTTGAATGCCTCCGGATGAGGCATTAGGCCAAAGATACGACCACTAAAATCACATATTCCGGCAATATCTCTAAGGGACCCGTTAGGATTAAGGGGCCACTGACCATTGGCCTCATCCCCATTTTCGTCAGCATATTGAAGCACAATCTGATTATTTTTGAGGAGGCGGTCAATATCCTTATCCTCCGCATAGAATTTTCCCTCTCCATGCCTGACAGGAAGTTCCAGGTTGGAAAGTCCTTTTGTAAAAACACATGGTGATTCATGGTTCACTTTAAGATTCACCCAGGCGTCTATGAAATTACCTGAGTCATTATATGTTAGAGCAACACGTCTCTCCCTTTTTTTAGCTTCATAACCCGGAAGCAGACCAAGGTTGACCAGGGTTTGAAAGCCATTACATATCCCAATTACGAGCTTACCATCTTCAATAAAATGCTCAATTTGTTCGCCTAAATGGTGTTTAAGCTTTGAGGCCATGAGCACTCCGGCCCCATGATCATCTGCCCAGCTAAATCCCCCACCAAATACCAGGACGTGGTAGTCATCCAACCTTACTTTAATATCGGCCCAATCGGCCATGATCAACTCGTTGATATGAATCCTATGGGATTCCGCACCAGCCAATCTCAGGCAAAAATCGGTCTCATAATCACAGTTAAGACCGTATCCGGTCAGAACTAAGGCCTTGACCTCATTCATATCAATTCTCCAAATGGCTTTTTCCAGAAATCCTTAAGGGTGAACACATCTTCTTTGATTATTTTCCTCCCACCTTTGGCATCTCTTATTGAAAAACAGCGTGATTCTGTAACAAAGCCGACCTGTTCTATTTTCATGCCAGAAAAAATTTTCTCGAAACCTTCTTTTTTTTCGGGCGCCACTGTAATCACAAATCGGCCACATGACTCGGAATATAGGACCTGACTCACTGTAAGCCCGGATTCAGCCGGTATCATGGGCAACTGAATTTCAATTCCGAGCTCGCCTGCTATAGATACCATAGCCAGATGTACCGCCAGCCCACCCCTTGATACGGCATGACATGAAGAGACTAAACCTTCGGTAATAGCCCTGTATAGTGCCAGGTATTGGGGCCAAAGCTCTTTTGAATTTACTTTTGGGACATTGAGCCCCACCGAGCCCATCATCCGGTAATATTCGCTTGCGCCGAGTTCATTTTTCGTCTCGCCCAACACGTAAACAAGATCTCCAGGGAATTTTGCATCCATAGTTACGCACTTGGATACGTCCTCAACCACACTACATACTGTAAAAAGAAGAGTTGGCAGGCCTGACACCTTGCGTTTTTCACCATAAGGACCTTCCAAGTTTCCGTCAATATACATGCTGTCTTTGCCGGAAAGAAGAGGTATCCTAAAGTCCAAGCAATAGTCCCTTAAAGCCCAATTTGCTCTAACCAGTTGAGAAGCCTTGTACTTGCCATTAGGATTATTTATTGGGTGATACTCAATGGTCGGCCAACAGAAGTTATCAACCCCGCCCAGATGATTTGGGTCTCCACCCACAGATAATACCTTTCGGATGGCCTCATCAATGGTAGCAGCTGCCATGTGGTAAGTATCAATCTCAGAATAAAACGGGTTAAGTGCCTGAGAAACGGCAATGCCTCTGTTGGAGCCAAGAATTGGTCTGACAACAGCGGCATCACAGGGTATGTCCCGTGCTTTTCCTGTCAAGGGTTTGATTACACTTCCACCCTGGACTTCATGATCATATTGCCTTGCAATCCAGTTATGTGCACAAATATTTGGACGAGAAAGAATATCCGCAAGGAGCCTGCCATGATTCTTGGGCTCATCTATTACCGGCTCTGTTAGACCTCTCATTTCAGGCGGGGTCCACTCTGCATCAAATCTCCATTGGGAGAAATCAGATCTCAAGAGATCCAACCTGACATAGGCGCAGGTTTTTCCGCTGTACTTCAAATGAAGATAACCGGAATCATTGTATTCACCTATTACAGTACTTTCCACGGCATGCTTTCTTGACAACTCCATGAAGCGAACCAGATGTTCAGGCTTTACCGCTATGGTCATCCTTTCCTGGGATTCAGAAACCCAGATCTCCCACTGATCCAATCCTTCGTATTTAAGGGGTACTTTATCTAAATCCACCAGGCAGCCATTACTGAAACGGGCAGACTCTCCTATTGACGAAGATAAACCTCCCCCCCCATTATCTGTGATAAAAGATATTAGACCTTCATCTCTCGCTTGGATTAGAAAATCATGCATTTTTTTCTGGGTGTATGGGTCACCGATCTGGACATGACCCGCAGGAGTATGCTCGCTGTAGGGCTCGGAAGCGGCGGTGACTCCATGAATTCCGTCTTTGCCCACTCTACCTCCTGACATAACAATGAGATCTCCAGGCATGGTGGTTTTTTTATGAGATGACTCATGACCGACCTGGGCAGGCATTATTCCCATAGCAGTCACAAAGACGAGACATTTTCCCATATAACTGTCGTCAAAAAGGAGCAGTCCAAATGGGGTTGGGATACCGCTTTTATTCCCACCGTCTCTTACCCCTTCAATGATCCCGTCAAGTATGCGGCGAGGGTGAAGACGGGGTACCAACTCTCCGTTGTACCCTCGATTTCCCACACAATATCCATACATTCCAAGGATTAGCTTTGAACCCTTTCCTGTTCCCATAGGATCTCGATAAATACCTACAATACCAGTGATAGCACCTCCATAGGCCTCCATATTGGATGGGCTGTTGTGGGTTTCACCTGTAATCACGTAGTAATGATGATCATCAAAGCGTCCCACTCCCGCATTGTCCCATAAAACTGATATGACCCAATCTTTTTCTTCTTTAATCTTTAAGGTAGGAGTCTCAATACAAGATTTGAAGAGGTTGTCCACTGTTTCTTTATGTCCTGTAATTAGATCATGGTATCTGAAAAGCCCCTTAAAAGTATTGTGGTTGCAGTGGTCGCTACGGGCCTGGGAAATATATTCCAACTCCACGTCTGTAGGAAGGTCCAAGCCTACTTTTTTCCTCTCATTTAACACATCTTCTCTTAAAAAGTACTGTCGTATAATGGGCATATCTTTGTCTTGCAGTGCAAGATTTCGTTCAAGGGATATTGTCTTTAATTCCTCGTCGCTTTGTATGGAAATAGTGCTTACCTTTGGTTCATGATCAAGGATGACCCTTGGCACGAAAAATCTATCTCTGTCATCAGCGCGCCAACCTTCTTTTGAATATATTTGCCGTTGCTGAATAACGTCATTGGCCAGCAGGTCTCTGGCAATCCTGCGGACCTGTTCTTCTATAAGACTTCCAATGATCTCGTAATACTTCGATGTATAAACACCCTGTTCAGGTCCGAACCTGATTCCTAAAAGATCCTCAATAGCCTCTGCAGCTGTGCTCCCGGCTGTATCCCTGACCCCGGGACGAAATCTGACCCAAACCAGCCAGTCAAAATCACTGGCAATAGTGGAATAGGAGGATTCTTCTGTCACGGGGTTTGTAAATATCTCCGTTCGAATCAGCTCTAATTGATCGATGGATAAATCGGCATCAATGGTCAATAATCGAGTCACTCGGATATCCTCAACCTCAAACCCAAAATATTCCCTTGATTTTCGCCGGATACTCGCACCTTCTGCATCCATCAGTTCCTTCTTTAATTTGATTTCAAGCCTCGAAACCATTTGTAGTTGCTCCTAAAATAGCTTCTTATCATTCAGGCCAGCAAAAAGCAACTTCTCGTCATTCATTTTCCTTGAATAAGTGCCATGCCTCCCCATGCTATCAAGCTTGCTTGTTCTGCGGCCGTAGATTATTTATTCTCCAGGGTATTAGGATATTTCCTTTGACAATGCGAATGAAAACACAATACTCTAGGGTACAGTATGCATGGGTTTGAAAGTGTTGGCATGACGTGAAACAGGTTGAGTCGGTAATATGCGTTCACTTGGATTTTACGAAACAGAGTATTGCCGGGGCCGTATTTAGAGGCGAGGGCTAACGATATTGTCCGAGTCTTGGGACGACTAAGATCCGGATAAATTATTAAAGAATTTACTGTGACTCTATAGAGGAGAACTAAACCATATGACAAGGAAATTTCAATTCAGGGAAGAGGCCGGGTGGTCGCATGCCGACGAGCTACTTCTGTGTTTGGACACAGAGAGCTGGCGAATTGAGCGACCGGTGCTGGATAAAGAAAAATGCAACTATTGTGGGCTTTGCGCTCTTTATTGTCCGGTTCAGTGTAAGGTGAACAAAGGGGACCACTTTGAAACCAATTTAAAATTCTGTAAGGGATGTGGAATTTGTGCGCATGAATGCCCTCCCAAGGCTATCACGATGCATATAGAAGGGGATTTTTAAAATGGAAGGGAATGAGAAGAACAAGATGAAGACGATGGTGATAACGGGTAATGCTGCTGCGGCCTACGGTGCGATGCTTTGTCGGCCCGAGGTTGTGGCCCTTTATCCCATTACGCCGCAGACCGAAGTCGTGGAGGAATTGTCCAAATTTCATGTATCCGGTGAGCTGGATGCCGAAATGGTAGAGGTGGAAGGGGAGAACTCCGCCATGAATATCATTACAGCGGCATCGGCAGCGGGGGCGCGTGCTTTTACTGCCTCCTCCTCCTACGGCCTGGTCTTTATGTATGACGCTCTATTGCAGGCGGCGGGCTACAGAGTGCCCTTAGTGATGGTCAATGTAAATCGGGAAACCCCTGGCATTACCGGAGTTTCATCTGGCCAGCAGGATATGATCTCAACCCGGGATTCGGGGTGGATTCAAATTATTGCTTCGAACTGTCAGGAGATCCTGGATTCCATCATTATGGCCTATCGGCTGGCCGAGGATTTTGAGATCCAGGTTCCTGTGATAGTGAACTACGACGGATTTTACCTTTCCTATCTTGCAGAGAAGGTGGACATTCCTTCCAGACAGACCGTGGACAGTTTTCTGGCGCCGCTTAAGGATCAGCCCCAACGGCCCAGGCTCATTCCTGGAGAGCCGGCGGGCTTCGGCACCCATGGGATTCTGGAGGGGTATCTTGAACTCCGCTATAAACACTCTGCCGCCATACAACGGGCGAAGGCCAAATTTGATGAGATTGACCAGGCCTTCGTAAAGCATTTCGGGAGAAGCTATTGAGGGCAGATCGAGGAATACAGAACAGAGGATGCGGAGATCGTGCTGGTCGCCTCCGGGAGTTTATCGGGAACAGCCCAAAAGGTCATAGATCAACAAAGGGAACTGGGGCTGAAAATCGGCATGGTACGCCTGAGGATGTTTCGTCCCTTTCCCCGGGAAAGGCTTGTGGAGGCCCTAAGGGGTAAGAAGGCCATAGGGGTCATTGACCGGAGCATCTGTTTTGGATGGGACTGCGGGCCTATTTACATGGAGGCCCGAGCCCTATCGCCCGAGATGGGCAATATCCCTATGATGAGCTTTATTGATGGAATTGCGAACATGTATGTGAGCACCGCTCATATTGAGGAAATGATAACGGTTGTTAGCTCGGCATCAAAGGGCAATGCCTATAAGGAAGTGACGTGGTTAACCATGGAGGAGTGATGAGACATGACGGGTAAAAAAACGAATCTATCCAAGGTTTTTGATTATTTCTGTGATGAAGACCCCTTTGCAGGGGGGCTTTCCTGTTGTTCGGGGTGTCCTCTGGAATTGGCCCTAAGGTTCATGGCAAAGGTCCTTGGCAGAAAAGATATGGTCATTACGGGTACACCCTCCTGCTCCAACCCGGTGATGATGGGGCAGAATGTGGGGGCATGGCATACGTTGACTGCCTACGGCACCCTGATGACGAGCGCAGCTGCAAACGCCACAGGTCTTTCAAGATATTACCGCAAGATAGGGCGGGATGCAACGGTGGTATGTTTTAACGGGGACGGATGCGCCGCTGACATCGGGTTTCAGAACCTTTCAGGTGCAGCGGAAAGGAATGAGAATTTCATATACATCTGTTACGACAATGAAGGGTACATGAACACGGGAGTTCAAAGAAGCAGTACCACACCAATAGGGGCGAAAACTAGCACGACCCCTGTGGGAGCAAAGAGGCGGGGGAAGCCGACGAGGCGGAAAAACCTGCCTCTTCTTATGGCCATGCACGGCATTCCCTATGCTGCCACGGCAACCTTAAGTCATCTTGAGGACTTTGCCAAAAAGCTTCTCAAGGCCAAAGAGAAAAAGAATGAGGGATTGGCCTATATACATGTGTTCAGCCCCTGTCCAACGGGATGGGGGGTACCGACGAATCTTTCCATCGAACTTTGCCGCAATGCGGTGAGGACAAATTATTTCCCGCTGTGGGAGGCGGAAGAGAGGATATTTAGGTTGACGCATGAGGTCAAGAAGCCGAAACCTATTTCTGATTACACAAGGCTCATCAAGAAGTTTAGCCATCTAAGAGAGGACGAACTAAAGAGGCTTCAAGAGGAAGTAATTTCCGAATATGACTTTCTCCACTACCTCACCGAATACCGAAAATTAGGTTAGGGGTCGCTGCTTGGAAAGGGGGTGCTTCCCCTATCACAGGAGCGCACAGGACCTTCTGATGACAAAAAGATCCGTCTATGCATTTGAAGTAAAAGGAGATAAATATGATAGAAGTGAGATTTCACGGCAGGGGCGGCCAGGGGGCGGTAGTCGCCTCGCAAATCCTAGCCAACGCTTTTGTCCGGGAAGGCAAGTTCGGGAGCGCCTTTCCCATGTTCGGTTTTGAAAGACGGGGTGCCCCGGTGACAGCCTATGGTCGCTTTGATGTCAGGCCGGTCCTGGAGAAGACCCAGATTTACTGCCCCGATTGCCTGATTGTCCTGGACCCTACTCAGGCTAACGCCCATCACGTGTTCGAAGGGTTGAAACCCAATGGTATTCTGATTCTCAATACCACCAAGGAGCCTGAGAAGGCACACGAGAATCTGACGTTGGCTGCATTGGCGGATGCTAACCGTATTGCAATGGAAGAGATCGGTCTAGCCGCCCCCAATACCTGCATGCTCGGGGTGTTTGTCGCAGCAACCGGTTGGATCAAGCTGGAGTCCATTTTGTCCAGCCTGGAGGATTACTTCGATGGCAGTAAGCTGGAAGGGAACAAGAAATGCGCCCAAAGGGGATTTGAGGAGACGAAGATCGTCCGTTTTTGATTGGCGCAAAAGGAAATGGAGAATGAGCAGGGCAATCAGATGTGAAGAATGTTCTTATTCAGCCATAAAAGGCGGTGCGTTTGGACGCCTATATCAATTATGAGGGGAAAAAGGTTGGGTTTTCTATTCCCAGTGGGTGGAACCTAATTTCCGGTGAGAATAAACCTCCGATTCCCGTCGCTCCAAATTCCCTGATGGAAGTGAAACGCGCCCTTGACAATCCCATAGCCTCACCCAAGATAGAAGAACTGGCCCGTCCTGGGATGCAGGTGACTCTGGTTTTTGATGACCTTCAGCGTCCAACGCCTGCCCATCTAATATTGCCTGAGATCATGACCCGGCTCAATCGAGCAGGGGTAGCGGACGAACGAATCAAAGGGGTCTGCGCCCTGGGGACCCATCCTGTATACAACCTGGAGCAGTTAAAGATCAAGGTGGGGAAAGAGGCCTTTTTCCGTCTTAAGGGGCGACTTTTTTCCCATGACCCCTATGCATCCGATAACGTCATCATCGGAAAGACTCACAGGGGAGCCCTTGTGGAAATCAATCCGCATGCCGCATTTGCGGACCTTGTAATCGGTATAGGAGAATGCATGCCTCATCCAGCCGCCGGATACGGAGGAGGATATAAAATTCTTGTGCCGGGGTTGAGTTCTTACCGTAGTGTGGCAGATCATCATTTTGCCTGGATGCGGCATCCCAACAGCAAGGTAAACGTCCTGGAAAAAAATTACTTCTGGGAGGAGATAGTGGACGCCGGCAAGCTAACGAGGCTGGCCTTTAAGGCTGATTTCATCATCAACGAAAAAAAGGAGATCATCCGGGGCTTTGCCGGGCACCCTCTTGAGGAGCAGAAGGTGGCGGCGAGATATGCGGAATCGCTGTACCTTATCCCGCTTCCAAAACAGCCGGATATTACCATAACAGCGGCCTTTCCCATGGAGATCGGCGTTCAATCCACAAAAGCCCTTCTCCTGGCCGGGTTCTGTACTCGGGCGGGGGGAACCATCATCTGGGTAGCCCCACAAAAACAGGCTGGCCCGATCATGCCCCTCATAAAAGAGATGGGTACTTCGGAGACCGCCAGTGATTTCCACCGGAGGCTAATCGATGGGGATGTGCCAGATCACCTCAGGGAATTTGGGATATCCTATATCATGCAGGTGGTCCACTATAAGGAGCTTGCAGAGAAATTCCGTGTGATCCATGTCACGGAGGGACTGTCGCCTGAACAGGTCCGGACGATGAATTACACGTACTGTTCCAGTGTCCAGGAGGCCGTCGACCTTACCACGCAGGACATGCCGACGGCAGATGTAGCCATTTTCCCTTCAGGAGGGACTATTATCCCTGAAGTAAGATAGTTGTAGATATGAACAGGATCACCTCCGCCGTGGTCTGAATCAGGAGGATATGATGGACCAAAGAGTAAAAGATGCGCTTATAGGGATCGTAGGTAAGCAAAACGCAAGTGATGCCTTGATGGACCTGGTAAGCTATTCATATGACTTTTCAGAGTTCCGGTCTCGTCCCGATATGGCCGTCTGGCCAAGGATCACGGAACAAATATCAGAGATCCTCAAGCTTGCAAGAAGGGAAAAGATACCGGTTGTTCCCAGAGGCAATAACTCTAAAATGATATAAGGGTTGAAATCTCAAGAACAAGTGAATATATTACAGTAATGACCAAATAAATCCCATCAAGGGAGTTGCAAAAATGGATAATGATATAATTGACTTAGATAAAAAAAATGGTACCGCAAAGATCCCAAATCAAAAAGATCTTGAGAAAGAGTTAACCGATTACCTTTCAAAAAAATATGGTGGTCGCGTAAAGATTATCTCACCATTTGTATTTCCCAAGAAACATGAAGTTCCTACTGATGATATAAAGAGGGGCAAGGAATCTGATATTCAGCCTACATTTGATTTGCTACCCGAGGAATTAGAATCTTACCTGGACAGTTTTGTCATAAAACAAGAAAAGGCCAAAACAGTTTTAGCTACCAAAGTCTGTACTCACTTCAATAGGGTCAAACATTTCAAAAATACTAAGGGGAGGGGAAAAAGCTCCGGGGTTGGTATGATCAAGAATAATGTTTTGATGATTGGCCCTACAGGGGTGGGCAAAACCTATATCATTAAGCTCATCGCTCAAAAATTAGGAGTACCCTTTGTGAAGGGTGATGCCACTAAATTTAGTGAAACCGGTTATGTGGGCGGAGATGTTGAGGATTTGGTACGTGAATTATTTTATGAAGCAAATGAGGATATTGAACTGTCTGAAAATGGAATCATATATATAGATGAGATAGACAAAATCGCCTCGGCAAATAATATTATTGGTCACGATGTATCAAGGACTGGTGTTCAAAGGGCGCTTTTAAAACCCATGGAGGAGACTGATGTTGACTTGAAGGTGCTACACGATCCCATCTCCCAGATACAGGCCATTGAACATTACAGAAAGACTGGAAAAAGAGAAAAGAAGGTTATTAACACGAAAAACATCCTGTTTATTATGAGTGGTGCCTTTGGTGAGTTAACTCAAATCATCAAGAAGAGGCTTCAAAGACAGGGGATAGGTTTTGAGGCAGACGTCAGGCCCACGGAGATTCCCTGGGAAATCCTAAGACAGGTAACCGCACAGGATCTGATAGAATTTGGTTTTGAGTCAGAGTTCGTAGGTCGTCTCCCGGTTGTTGTTGTGTTTGATGAACTCACCAAAGAAGATCTGGTTGAAATTTTAAAGAACCCCAACAACCCTATCCTTATCAGTAAACGTCTCGATTTTGCTGCTTACGGTATAGAAATTAAGTTTGAAGAGGAAGCCTTGATAAAGATTGCTGAAATGGCGGTTGTAGAAAAAACAGGCGCAAGAGGGCTCGTAAGTGCCATAGAGAATGTACTAATCCCTTTTGAAAAAAAGCTTCCTTCCACAAGTCTAAAAAAAATCTTGGTAACCCCAGAAGTAGTTGAAAACCCAAAAGCTCAACTTGTGATTCTATTAAAAAATCAAGATGACCTGGAGATGTCAAAAAGGTTTGAAAATGCAACAAAAAAGGAACTTGAGAATATCAAAGAACACATCTCAAGAAGGGCCGCTGATTTTCAGAAGAAATCAGGCCTTGAAATCTATGAAAAGAGAATGGATCTAATTGCAGAATTGTACTTGAAAACAACTTCAAATATCAATACGGCCTTTGATTACTTTCTTGAAATGTATAATGAGGTCAAACTTGAAGAGGCCTCGTTGCTGGAAAAACTGGAAGTGAATATCTTATTTGATGAGAGTGCAGTTGATGAGATTATAAACCAGGCAATAAAGACAGGCCAGGGGGCAGGCCCTTTGGCCATTCAACTGGCAAAAAGGCTTGAATATGGTCTCAACCTGGTAAAGGATAGATCCGGCATTGAGAACTTCACGATTAACGATGAAGCCGTTACAGATATGGAGAATTTTGTAAATAACCTAATAAAGAAGTACTATCATCATGAATAAATAGGATAATCCCCATCCCCTGAATCTCATCCTTCTTTATTAAAGATACCATAAATAGAGTAAATTTTTCCTAAACTATACATTTTACGCTCTTTATTGATATTCCCCGCTTTTATTTCACGCTATTATATTTTTATGGTTTTTATTTTCCATATCACGCCCCCAAACGGCAAACCCGATTGTGCCCAAAAGACCGCATGAAAAGGCAGCCAAAAAGTTTGTGGTTGGGCCTATCCTCCACAGGAAAGCACCGCCAAAGGCCGCTACTGAAACAATAACATCACGTAAAAGATAATAGAGCCCAAACATGCCTGCTTTGCGATCTTCCGGTGCAAGATCCATGATAAGCGCTTTTCGAGTTGGTTCACCAAACTCTTTAAGACCCCTTAGAAAAAAAGCAAAGGACAGCCACATAAAAGATTGGCTCAAAAGAAGCGCCAACGGAAAGATTGTGAAAAAAGAGAATGTTGTAACTACGAATGGCTTTTTGCTCCCTCGGTCAGCCAGATAAGCGACCGGGATATAGATGAGCATGGCCGTAGCCATTTCAATACTTGTTAAGATACCAAACTGGAATGCTGTAACAGGCGCCGAAATCGTCTTCATACACCACACTACAACAAAGGCGTAGGGAATCTGTTCACAAAACCTGACTAAAATATCGGAAACAAGCAGCCGCCTAAGTAATGGACTCATTTTATGGAACAGCCTTAAAGGATTCTTTTCAGGTTTGTTAGATAGGCTGGAATTAATTTTTTCAGGTGGATCATCTTCGATAAGCTTTTGTTGTAATACTGCCGCTACAATGGATATTAAAAGTGCGGCAACAAAGGCCAGACGGACCCCATCACGTTCCCCCCACAATCCTATACAGAGGCCACCTAAAACTGGTCCAAGCGCCATAGGAATACGTCTAACGAGGGAATGCATGGAAACTCCCATGGTTCGCTTGTTAATTGGCAGAAGTTTAGCCACAAGGCTCATGGTTGCAGGCAGGGAGATTGCCGTCCATGACAAGAAAAACACTGCCCCCACTAAAACAGCCTGCCATGCTGGGATCAATATAACCACAAAGAATCCGAACATAGCAACAATATTAAATACCAGTAAAGCCCGTTTAGTGCCGAGGCGGTCGGACAGATAACCTCCTGGGAAGGAATAAAGTGCGGAAAGCAGATTATCAAGGCCATTGAGGAATCCGATTGACAAAGCGCCGCCGCCGAGCGCTATTAAGTAAATTGGCAGAAATCGCTCGGCCATCTTCTCGCCCAAACCTACAAAGATGACCATGCAAAGCATCCCAATCATACTTCTTCGTAATCCAAGGAAGTCTGAAATACGCGCCAGTCTGTAGTTGGGGCCAGACATAAATCAACTGTAACCCCCCACAATTAGTAGGTGTTATGGAAAGCTTGCTTGTCTCCACCCTTAAAAGGCTTGGTGAGTTTTTCTCCAATTCCCCTAATTATTATTTGCCTGGCATACCTTTTCAGTTCATCTCTGGAAAGTATATCCGGCAATTGTCCTCAACGCCATTTTTTCTTTTTACTTACTTTTCTTTTTACTTACTTTTCAAGTACTCGCCAAAGGTCATCTCTTCATAGCTTTCTAAATGAATAAATTTGAGGACCCGAAGAAACATGTCCGATGGAATGAACCCCGGTAAGCTGCTGATTTTTTCACCATTTTTTGTTAAAAACCAGCTGGTCGGAAAACCTCTGACAAAATATTTGGATGCCGTCTTTCTTTCTTTATCGGAATCCACCTTGATAGAAATGAAGTTGTTATTCAAGTAGGACACTACTGAAGGTTTTTTAAGTGTTTCTTTATCCATTTTTTTACAGAAAGGACACCATTGAGCCCAAAAATATACAAATATCTTTTTCCCTTTCATTTTTCCAAGGACTACACCCTCATCAAATCCATGCCATTTGACCTCCCCAACAATTTCTTTAATCTCTTCACCTGGTCTTTTCGATTTATCAGCATAAAGGTTGACACAAGACAAAACAAATACTAGAGGTACAATAAGTATAACAAACCATTTTCCAAAACGATTCTTCATTTTCATAAGGCCCATACTCTATCCTATGCGTCTAAAAAATAATACTTGTTACAAGAGTCAACCCAACCAGTATCAATAAGATTCCCGCTGCTGGATTTAGGAACTTTATTGCTCTTGAGGTTTTTTGTACAAATACTAAAAGATAATTGATAAAAGCTGATATGATTAAAAAGGGTATGGCCAATCCAGCCGAATAGATACCCAGAAGAACAATTCCATTCCACACGGTTTCCTGGCTGCCAGCAATAATAAGTATCGCACCTAGAAGTGGCCCAACACAGGGAGTCCAGCCTGCCCCAAATGCCATACCGACAAAAAATGTCCCTAAAAAATGTAAGGGTTTTTTATTAACGTTAATCTGTCTTTCATAATCAAGGACAGGGATACGGATTATACCGGTTAAATGAACACCAAGGATAATGATTAATATTCCGCCTATTATTCTTATAAAGCCCCTGTATGTTATAATCACGCCTCCAAGAAAAGAGGCCGACGCACCCATTATAACAAATACAGATGAAAACCCTATAACATACGAAACAGTGGATAGAAAAACCTTGTTTCTAATTGCTGTATCATTGTCTCCAGTCAGCTCTTCTAAGGAAAAACCTGTTATAAAAGTAAAGTATGCTGGTATCAGTGGCAATATACAGGGAGAAAAAAAAGACAGGAGGCCTGCCAGAAAAGCAGCTGGATATGAAATATTTCCTGCAAACATATTTTAAGTCTTGGCTATAAAATTATTTTTTAGAGGAATCAGCATTTCCGATTTGACAGTGTTTCTAAAGGGTAATGTCATTTTCAAACTGTTTGAAATTGTCTTTGAAATCATTTGCCAACTTCTTGGCCCTCTGTTTAAACTCCTCTTTGTCTGTTGCTGAAGCAGCAAGGCTCATAATATCCTGTGGAACCCCATCACACGCCCTGGGAACCAGAAAACCGAATAAAGCGTCTTGGTCGAATTCCTCCTTTTCAATCGCACCGTTTAGAATATTCCTCAAAATCGCCCTTGAATAGGTGATTTTGATCCGTTCCCCCTCACCATAGGGTTTACCTGACCAGCCGGTATTGACCAGCCAGCAATTTGCTTTATGGTTTTTAAGCTTATCCATGAAAAGGCCTGCATAGACGGTCGGGGGCAAGGCCATAAACGGGGCACCAAAACAGGCACTGAAGATAGTCTGTGGCTCTTTAACCCCCAATTCAGTCCCGGCTATCTTTGCCGTATATCCGGTGAGAAAATGGTAGACGGCCTGTTTAATGGTTAGTTTGGCCACCGGCGGCATCACACCTAAGGCATCGCAAGTGAGCATGATTACATTTCGAGGATGCCCACAGGTGCCCCCACGAAAAGCGCTTGGAATGTGGGAAATAGGATAGGCAGCGCGTGTATTCTCCGTAAGGGAGTCATCATCCAGATCCAACCTTCTTAAATCGCGGTCCATTGTCACATTCTCCAGGATAGTGCCAAAGCGTCTTGTACACTCGTAGATCTCGGGCTCTGCTTCCTTTGAAAGATGGATGACCTTTGCGTAGCAGCCCCCTTCAAAATTGAAAATGCCTTTGTCACTCCATCCATGCTCGTCATCCCCTATCAGGATCCTGTCGGGATCTGTGGACAAGGTGGTCTTACCCGTTCCCGAAAGCCCGAAGAATATGGCGGAGTCATTTTCTTTTCCCACGTTGGCCGAGCAGTGCATGGATAGGATAGACTCCTGGGGATAAAAATAATTCAACATGGCGAAGACAGATTTCTTGATCTCACCCGCATAACTGGTTCCCCCAATTAAGACCAGTTTTTTGCCTAAATGGATAAGAATAAAGGCTTCCGAATGAATGCCATCTAGTTCAGGCATGGCGTGGAATCGCGGAACGTTGATCACGGTAAATTCTGGTTTATGGTCATCCGCTTCCTTCTTGGTTCTTATCTGGATGAACATGTTTCTTGCAAAGAGGCTGTGCCAGGCGGTCTCAGTGATCACCCGGATGGGTACACGGTGTGCAGGTTCTGCTCCCGCATAGCAGTCCTGAATGAATATATCCTTGTTCTGAAAATAGGCCAGCAGGCGGTAAAAAATATTTGTAAAATAATGTTCCTCAATGCCGCGGTTCGCAGACCCCCACCATATTTTATCAATGCTTGAAGGCTCTTTCACAATGAACCGGTCTTCGGGGGACCTGCCCAAATGATGTCCCGTTCTAACTACGATGGGTCCAAGATGGGCTATGTGCCCCTCCCGCCTCCTGATGATTTGTTCGTAGAGATGGGGGGTTGAGGCGTTCCAGTAAAAAGTGGCTAAATTTTTAAATCCGATTGCTTCCAGCTCTGGCCTAGCATCCTTATAGTTTAACATGATAGACCTCCTTCTTTTGTTCCTTATGACCGAGACAAAAGGATGGAGCCATTTGTCTTTCTTCTACCTTGATATGATGTCTGTGACCCAACACCGTATTTTTTATTCCAGCATTCCAATGACGCATCAAATCAATCATGAACAGAATACAGAAACTAAATTGTTTATTCAAGCTCTGTAATATTAACGAAGTTATGGTGGCAGCCTTCTATAACAAGAATCCAAGACATAGTCGTGCCTCCTTTAAACTTCCTGGATTCAAATAATAAGTGCAACAGTTGAATTCGCGATTTATTACTTTTGGTGTGGGCAGTAAAAAAGGATTGGTTAAAGTTAAAAAACAGCATTACTGAAGAGATTAAGAAACGTTTTGATGAAGAGGGTATTGAAATTCCATTTCCACATCTATCGCTTTATAGTGGATCAGAATCTCGGCCTATACCGATTAGCATTGTTAAAAATTATGAAAGAGAAGCTGATTAAGATATTCAATCAGAATTAGATAAATCGTAAATTGCCATTTAATAGAGAAAGCATTTATAAACTCAAGGGGCTCAACGCGCCTGAGCAAGCCCTAAACCGTATAAAGCACCACCAGACAAAGGGTTGGCTCACTTGAAAGGCTCTTAAGCTTATGAGGGATATCTGAGTTAAAATGGATGCATTCTCCCTTCTTGAGAACTTGGATCTTGCCTCCAAGAGTAAGCTCCAGATCTCCCTCCATTACGTAAATAAATTCTTCGCCTTCATGCTTGTATTCCACCGGCTTATGGGCATGATGGGATTCAATTGTCACCATGAAGGCACGTAGATGGCTATTTTCGGCACCAGGTGTAAGGGTCTGGTAGGAATAGTTACGCGTGCGTTTAAAAAAGGCCTGGGCACGCTGGTCTCGAATTACTCCCTGTTCTTCCTTATGAAGGAAAGTCCCAGGATCAATATCTAATGCACCTGCAAGGCGGACCAGAAAACTTACCGGCGGTGATATCTCATTTGATTCCACCTGAGCTATAAATTCCGGTGTCTGGCCGGTCGCCTTTGCTAAGGATTCTCGTGACCAGTCCTGGGCTTCCCTCAACTTTTCGATTTTCTCTCCGAATCCGCCATCCCTGGCTTGAGGGCCTTTATCATCTGTTAAAACATCTGCCAGTTTGCGCATTATCGTCTGCTTGGTCCGGGCCGTAAGCAGGGGCACAAAGGTCTTTGCGTCTGAAACAACACCGAAGTCCGCAACCTGGAAGATAGGCGCATTACGATTGCAATTGATGGCCACGATTGTTTTTGATTCCATAATTCCTGCCGTATACTGGATAGCACCTGAAGTGCCAATGGAGAAAAGCAGATTCGGCCTTACCGTCTTGCCGGTTTGGCCGATCATTCGCTCTTCTTCTATCCAGTGCTGTAGAACCGGCGGCCGCGTCGCAGCCACCTCGCCGCCTATGGCTGCGGCAAGTTGTCGAACCAACCCAAAACCCTCGATATTTCCAAGTCCGGCACCGCCGACAACAACAACTTTTGCCTCTTCAAGTCTCCGGCGTTCAGCAGGTTCCGGGGAACGGGATAAAAGCTTAAGTCTCTTGGTTTCATGAATGCGCTTTACCGGAATCCGTTCAATGGTGCCCGGTTCACCGTGAACCTCAACAGCAGAGAGGACACTGGGATGAACCGTGGCAAACCTGGTACTATGGCCATCTGAAAAACTAATTTCAGCCATTATCTCTCCGCCCCATGCCGGACATGCCCCTATAATTTCATCTTCCTTAACCCAGAGATCCACGCAATCTGAAATCAACCCTGAATTACAAATCCGGGCTGTCCTTGCGGCCATCTCCCGTCCAAAATCGGTCATTGTAAAAAGAACAAGTATTGGAGATCGCTCCTTGACCAGATCAGCCAGGGCTCTTGCATAAATATCACATCTTACTATCTCAAACTCCCGATTTTCAAAAATGTACACATGATCTGCACCGTGGGCGAGGTACTCTTTCTCTGCAGTATCAGTCGGAACCGTCGACGATATCGGAGAATCCTCTTCCAGCTTATTCTCGGATGGTCCTAAAATCACAACCGCAGCTTTTCCACCCACTGAACGGGATAATTCCCTCGCCTTGGCCAGGACATTGAGGCTAAACCTGAAAAGTCTTTGGTTTCTCAAATCGCCAAATACCCAGATCTCTTTTCTGTTATTAGTTTCCATTTTAACAGCTGGAATTCTTCATTTGATATTTTACCCTTTTTAGCAATCGACGTACTTTGAAACTGGAAACCATGTATTAATCACGAATATTTTTCGGGTTTCAAGTATCAAATTTCATTTCCAAAGAATAAGATGAACAAAGTGTAAACTACTTTTGACTTGTTATGTAAGGATTCCTAATAAGCTTTACAAATTTTATCCAATGATCCCGGATTCAGATAGCCGTTTGATGAGTTCGTCTACCTGTTCCAGGGCCTCACCTTTAAGGAACTCACAGGTCTTTTTCTTCTTTACATTTGAAATGGAAACCACTCGGGTGGGAGACCCTGCATCGCCAACCACGTCCGGCGATAAACCCAGATCACTTAGGTTCCAGATTTCCATTTTTTTTTCTTCAAAGGCCAATCCAATTCCTGCTAAGTCAATGTCCCTCGGCTGTACCGACCCAGGTTGAATGGTGAGTGCAGCCGGAAATAAAAGTTCGAAGTTCTCAATGAAATTGTCTTCAGTGCGCTCAACGAAAAGACCGGAGTCCCTGTGTTCAATTGAATACACCTGGGTCACCAGGGGAATATCAAGCAGTACCGCGGTCTGGGGCCCCACATGGCCGGTATCGCTATCAGCGGTCCGCGTGCCGAAAAGGACCAGATCAAAAGGAGCCAATTTATGTATGGCAGCATAGAGCGCGGTTGAGGTTGCAAGAGTATCAGATCCGGCAAGGGCGGGATCGCAGGCCAGAACCCCCCGGTCGATTCCCATGGCAGTTGCCTCTAAAAGGGCAAAAATACTCGATTCAGGCCCCATGGAAAGCGCAGTCACTTTTCCGCCTTGAGCTTCACGGAGTCGGAGAGCTGTCTCCAGAACCGGCCGGTCATAAGGATTCAATTCAGACGTATCGAGCGAACGGACAATACGTCCTTCAGGTGCCTTTTTGATTACCGATTTGATGCATACTATGATATGAAGTCCCATTTACAATAGATCTTAAGATAATGGTTTTTAAGCCAACGTTCCTCTATTGATTGAGGAAACTAAAAATAAACCAATGGACAATTACGGACAATTGAGGGGTTGACCGTGATATATTGATATTATTTCCTAGGAGGCTGAATCCCCCACCACCCAAATTCTTTGTTACCTTTATTTCAATATTCCTCTGGCAATTACCATACGGTGCACCTCTGAGGTCCCTTCGTAGATTCTCGTCACCCTGGCATCACGGTAATACCGCTCCACAGGATATGATTTGGAATAGCCATATCCACCATGGATCTGAACGGCCATGTCTGTTACCTTACTCGAAGCTTCAGATGCATAGAGCTTTGCCATGGCCGACTCCTGGGAAAAACATTTTCCATTATCGCGGAGAGTAGCAGCACGATATGTCATGAGCCTGGAAGAATCTACAAGTGTCGCCATATCCGCTATCATCATCTGAATTGCCTGATGCCTCTCAATTGGAACTCCGAATTGACTGCGTTGTCCGGCATACCGAAATGCTTCCTCAAAAGCCCCTTGACTAATTCCGACCGATTGGGCTGCGATTCCTATTCTCCCAATATCCAACGCTGCAAGACCGATTTTTAGCCCGTCGCCTTCATTCCCCAGCAAATTATGCCTGGGCACCCGGCAGTCGTATAGCCGGACGGAACTTACAGGGTTTGCCCTCATCCCGCATAGATCTTCAAGCTCGCCGACTACAAAACCGGGTGTGCCCCGTTCAGCAACCAACACGCTTATCTCCTTGGGAACGGCACCCGGATTGGTCTGAACAAAAATCAAGCAGGTATCGGCAACACCGCCGTTGGTCACCAAGACCTTATTAGCGTTAACCACATAGTTGTCCCCCTCCAAAATGGCGGTTGACTCAATTCCGGCTGCGTCTGACCCGACATTTGGTTCGGTAAGACAGAAGGCCCCGATTTTTTTGCCCTTTGCAAGGGGAGGAACCCATTCTTGTTTCTGTTCTTCTGACCCAAAGGCCACTAAGGGATAAACGGCCACACTGTTATGGACAGTCACACAAAGTCCGAGGCCTGCACAGGCCCTTGAAATCTCTTCGATAATAATAGCATAGCTCAAGGAGTCAAGGTCGGCACCACCCAGCATCTTTGGAACCTGAATTCCAAAATATCCAAGCTGGCCCATTTTCTCTACAATTTCCCATGGAAATCGTGCTTCTTGATCGATTTCCTTGGCAATGGGCTGAAGTTCACGTTCACAAAATGTGCGTACCGAGCTGCGTACCACACGATGTTTTTCTGATAAAATGCTATCCATGAATACTATTCAATTTAACCTGGGATATAATTATTCTTGGCTCTTGACTAGAACAGAGGATTTTCTCTGAACATTTTCAATAGCATTTGATAAAGATTTTTATCTCTATAACTAAACCTAAACTCGCATTCTTTCAAATGTAAATAAAAGGTAGAATCGGCTATACCATGGAACTTTTCTAATCGACGTTTTGCGTATCGGTTTTTAACTGTCATGACAAGAACTTAGGCTATTATTTTGCCTCTGTCCTAGTCAAGACCCTATATTTATTTCGAGGATTAATCCGCCAGGCGGATTAAAATTTGAGCTTAACACAGAGATTGGGCAAACAAAGACATTTTGCAAAGATTTTTATTTACCAAGACTCAGATCTCCCAGTTCATACTGGACAATAGCCCCCATAGTGATAGCAGCAGTCTCTGACCTCAAAATCCTATGACCTAATGAGGCAGAAATAAAGCCCGCATCCTTAGCAACCTCGATTTCTTGCTGGACGAATCCTCCTTCTGGCCCTACCACTCCTACGAATTCCCTCAGCGATGAAGATGACTTCAGCAAACCCTTAAGATCTTTAACCCCTTCCTCTTCCCACAAAATCACTTTCAAGGCATTTTCTGCTTTAAATCTTGACATCAATTCATTGAAAGTAATCACAGACATTATTTCAACCGGGGTGTCCCTGTCCGATTGCTTTGTTGAACTTTGAGCTATCTCACGCCAGCGTCTTATCTTGTTGGTAAGCCTATCTTTGCTAGGCCTGACTACCGTCCGCTTTGACGAGAAAGGAAGAATACTGTTAATGCCAAGCTCCGAGGTCTTTTGAATTATATAGTCCATTTGCCGAGATTTTATCATGGCCTGGCAGAGTGTGATCTCAATGGGGGATGGGGAAGGTTTTGGAAGCGGTATTTCAAGGGCGACCAGCACATCTTTTTGACCGACAGATAAAATCAAGGCTAAAAAACGAGCACCCTTTCGGTCTGTGAGAATAAGTCGATCTCCCGGTCCCATTCGCAGAACTTTTAAAATGTGCTTTGCCTCTGGTCCTGTAATAGAAAAGGTTCCTTCATTTATTATTATATCCTCAACAAAAAAGCGCTTCAAAGACCTTCCCCTTACTCAGCCAAATAAAAACCCCCATCATTCTGACGAGGGTTAGTGGGATTCTCTTACGCCTTCTGAAAGACGTAGTTTAGTTGCCCATTGGGTAGCCTATTGACCTCCGTTTTCATTTCCATGCCCACTTCAATATCTTCTTCAGGCACATCACCTGCGATCCTTCCAAATATCTTATAGTCTCCATAGTCCAACAATGCGATAGAGTAAGGAAGATCATCTCCGAATCCCACGGGAGCATATTCCAGTTTACTGTAACTTACAAGTTTTCCCTTACCAGACACCTCAAACCATTCCATATCGCTTTTGAGACACTTATAGCAATCAGCCCTTGGCGGAAAGAAAATTAGTCCACAATCCTTGCACTGAGTCCCCATAACCTTTCCCTTCAGCAGGTAATCAACAAAGTCATTCACCTTTGTTACGGAGGTAAAGCTCACTGTTCCAAATTTTTTAAACCGATCATCAACCTCTTTCTTCTTGTCGCCCATATTTTTTACCTCCCAAGAATACTAACATTTCCGTATAGGCCCACACCGCCAATATTATGGACCAGCCCTATTTCTGGATCTTTGACCTGCATCTCCCCAGCCTCACCTCTAAGCTGAAGGACAATAGTCCTGATCTGGGATCCACCGGTTGCGCCGATTGGATGCCCTTTAGAGAGCAGGCCTCCATCCACATTGACCGGTATGCTTCCTTCCTTGTAAGTCTCTTTGCTCTTTACAAGCTCTTTTCCTTCTCCTGGTTTTGCAAAGCCCAGGTTTTCATAGGCCATCATTTCAGCGATGGTGAAGCAATCATGGACCTCGGCTACATCGATATCTTTCGCGGTAATACCAGCCATCTTATATGCCTGTTCGCCTGCCTGCTCGCCTACTTTTAATCCAGTAAAAAGATCCCTGCCTGCCATGTTTACACTTGTCGAAGCTGCACCCAAACCCAGAACCCAAACCGGTTTCTTGCAAATAGCTTTGGCCTTCTCCTCACTTGCCAGAATGACACAGGAACTTCCATCTGCATTAGCACAGCAGTCTCCTACCCGAAGTGGGCTTGCAACAGGGTTTGACATGGGGCTCTCAGGATCAAATAACATCTCAAATGTAACCGGTTTACGATAAACTGCCTTTTCATTGATCTGACCATAGGTTGCCGCCTTAACCCTGATAAGCGCCAGATCTTCAGAGGTGGTTCCATATTTTGCCATATGAGCCTTAGCGTACATCGCATAATAGGCTGGCATCATTGTGCCAAAAGTACTTTCCCACTGGATATCGGCGCCTCGGCCCATTCTTTCCTGGGATTCGGCAGAGGAAATCTCGGACATCTTTTGAAACCCGATGACAGCCACCACATCATGAAGACCGGACTTTATAAGTGTGTAGGCAAATCTCAGTCCCATGCTGCTTGAAGAACAAAGGGCCTCAAGATAACATGTAGGCTGAGGGGTCAGCCCAAGATACTCGGCAAACACACCCGCAGGCGAGCGCTGTTTGTCATATTCCGGTGCCGAACAGATAATAGAAGCATCGATTTCTTTAGTGGTTATTTGAGCATCCTGCATGCATTCTCTGAATCCCTCAAAGGCTAATTCCCTGATCGAACCAGGGTATCCTCGAACAAAAGCGCTTTGTCCAACCCCTATAATTGCTACTCTACTCATATAAATTACCTCCTTGATTCTTATTCCGAAAATGTACTTTCAAAAAATAATATGCAAAATTGCATTAGTTAGACCTAAGATTCTTGGAAGTTTAGCCTGCAAAATGCCTTGCCCCGAGAGGATGAAGATATTCTATGTGTTGATCATATGTCAATATCAAAAGCTCGGGATTTATTATTGAACGCCTATCAAAGCAGGTCTTTGGGCTTCCGCCCTCAAATTCGTATTCACGATGAAAAATCT
This sequence comes from uncultured Desulfobacteraceae bacterium, assembly GCA_964423495.1. Taxonomy (GTDB): domain Bacteria; phylum Desulfobacterota; class DSM-4660; order Desulfatiglandales; family Desulfatiglandaceae; genus CAYRFN01. Next base: position 17,793 of record CAYRFN010000017.1, on the reverse strand, counting down.
ATTTAAAATAGGTGATTTCTGGAAGAAGTCTTGAGATAAGTCGAATACAACGATTCAAAAGCACTAAGGTGGAAACAGCACTTAGCAATATGGCGGTTTTCCAATCCAAATCAATATACGTTAAAATGATATAGGCGGAAACACATGCACAGGGTGCCACCCAAAAAAACAAGCGACCCCAAAACCCACGGTATTCATATAAGTACCGTACAAGCAAAAAGAGGCGGCCAATGATCCCCGCTGAAAGGCATATTATGACAGCGACGATATTGACGTGAATTGAAAAAAAGAGAGGCCTATAATTAAATACCCTCTCAATGGCAGCGGCATCAGAATTAAAAAGTTTTGCGAATTGTTGGCCGGTCGGAGTTGAAATATATAAAGCCCAAAAGACATTAAAGGCATAAAGAAGGCCTGCGCACACAGCCACTGAGATAACAAAAACAATACAAAGAGAAACAGAGTCCTTTAAAAAATTTCCAAGCCAGTTCAAAAAGATTTTCCCCATGATTTGTCCCCGATTACCACCCCAGAAAAAGTCTTCAACATAATACAAAGCCGATGGTAACAGGTCAAGCAAGACCCAAGACAAATTTCTTTACATTTCTGTTAATGTGGTTAAACTAAGAAATAAATGCTTATGGCACAGATTTTGCTTATTTATTCAATGGTTGCATTACTAAGCAATAAGCAATTATGGCACAAGTTTTGCATATTTATTCAAACAAAAACATGAAAAAGGTAGTCTATTGATCCGAAAAATAGAATACGGTTTTACTTTGGCAGAGTTAATTATAATTCTTGCAATATTTGGGGTACTAACGGCCGTTGCAGTTCCTGCTTTTATGTCAATGATGCCCACATATCGTTTGAATGGAGCGAGCAGACAGATATTGGGAGATTTGATGGCGGCAAGAATGAACGCGGTTAAAGAGAACAACAGATTTAGGGTTTTTTTTCTCGAAGATAATCATCAGTATAAGATATTGGATGATGACAACAATAATAACGCAGAGGATAGCGGCGAATGGACGGACACAAAAGATATTCAGAATGAATATTCTGATGTAACATTTAGTGCTACGGCCAATCCGATTTTCTATCCCAGAGGAACCGCTTTTGGGTCAACCATAACTCTGACTAATCCGGCCGGTTCAAAGAGCGTAACGGTTGCCTTATCCGGGCGTGTTAAGATAAATTAGCCAACATAACAATAAGGAAAAATTCCTTAATGCGCAGATTACACAAAAATAACAGAGGATTTACGCTACTTGAGATCTTGGTTGCAATGACTGTTTTTTCTGTGGGATTGTTGGGAATGGCTGCTCTAACAGTGGGAATCATTCGCGGCAATTTATCCAGCAATAACCTGACCACGGCCTCCACACTGGCGCAAGATCGGATGGAAAATATAATAAGGGCTGGATATGCCAGCGCATCAGATTTAACGGAAAACTACGGCGGTATTACTAATTATCCTCTGTACAAGAGAGTTACTGTCATTAATAACAACAGTCCTGCGGCGGATATGAAAACAGTTACCATCACGGTATATTGGGATTCAGACTCCCGTTCGGTTGTTTTAAAAACTATTCTTACAAGATAGATTGCTATGCTTATTTCTACTAAAAACAGAGAAAAAGGATTTACTCTAACAGAACTGCTGATCGCCATGGCGATCTCCGGGATCATCCTGGGGACTATCGGCGGCACTTTCATTATTCAACGCAAATCATTTGGGATACAAGAGCAGGTTACGGAGATGATCCAGACCGCAAGGGCATCAATGGATATGATAACCCGCGAAGTCAGGATGGCTGGGTATGATCCGGCAGGTGCGGGTTTTGTTGGTATTCCATACAATTCCAGCCAATTGCAGATAATTGCTGATTTAGATGGTGACGCCAGTACCGCCGGCCCAAATGAAAATATAACATATTCGTACGATGGTACAAATCTCAGGATTGTTCGGAATACAGGGGGAGGCAACCAACCATTTGCCGAGAACGTTCAGGGCTTTACTTTTGAATATCTCGATACATCCGGTGTTGCGTCGTCCATTACAGCCAATATTCGGCAGATAAAGATAACAATAACAACCAGGACAGGTAAACCTGATCCTAATTATTCCGCCAATGGCGGTTTCAGGACATACACATTAACTTCTTTAATAACACCGAGAAATCTTGCTCTTTAGTAAAATAGGCTAAGGTATGTACTCAAGAAAGGAATAAAAAATGGGAGCTATACGCTCGATAAAGGGAAATGAGAAGGGAATGATCCTTGTCGTTACCCTAACATTATTGGCTGTTATTAGTCTGGTGGGGGCAACTGCTGTTGTAATAACTTCAACGGATATTAAGATCGGCGGCAATTATGATGCCAACTTGCAGGCCTTTTATGACGCTGATGCGGGCGTGAATTACGCAATTGCCAAAATAGAGGATGGCCTTAAAGCAAGTCCGGCGACATTTAGTCTTCCAACCTCAACAGATCCCAATGATTCTAATCATACTACCAGCTTCACGTATCCTACTCCTTCAGGGTTCTCCTTTTCGATTTCAGGTATAACAAAGACAGGGACAAACACTTATTCCTTCACAAGTACCGGTAGCGGACCTAATAATGCCCGGACAACCCTAAAGGCAACATTAGAAGCAGAATCCGTGATAAAACACGCTGCTTTTGGGGATAAAAAACTTGAGGTCAAGAACAGTGGAGACACTAAAAGCTACGACAGTGACAGCCCTGATCCCACAAAGAACGATCCAGACGACCCCTCATTTGTTAGCACACATGAAGCGGATGTGAGTTCCAATGATTGGTTGGTGACCAAAAACGGCGCAAATATTGACGGAAGCGGGGTGCTGGGGGAAAAAGAGGATGGCTCTGCTACAACAAACGATATTCATTCAGGGACAAACTTTTACGGACCAACGCCTGTCAACGCAGGGAGGATAGATCCTGACCCGTTAGGCGTGACCTCCGGGGGGGCGTATGATCCTTCCACCTATAGCGCCAGCAACGACAATGCCTCTGCTCCCCTTATTTCTGGGGACACAATCTCTTTAAATACAAGTGGGACACTCTATGGAAAAGCAGGAGGCGCCAATTACTATGTAACAGACGTCGAGTTGAAATCGGGGGCAATACTGAATATCGACACTACTTTAGGCCCGGTCAATATCTTCTTGACAGGCCCTTTTGAGGCAAAAAACGGCTCGAACATCACTCTTATTCCAGATGGTAAAGACCCTTCAACTTTTTCCATCTTTTCCAACTCAACCGATACAATCGAATTCAAACATGGCAGCGACTTCGCTGGACTTGTTTATGCGCCTTACGCGGATGTAATTGTAAAAAACAGCGCAGATATCTATGGAGCTATTTGGGGTAAAACTGTGGAACTAAAGAATTCGGGAACAGTGTATTTTGACAGTAAGCTAAAGTCTAAACACACGTCAAACAACCTATCACTATCGACGTGGAAAGAAGATAACCTAAGTTGAGGCCCTTATCTTACACTGTCCCACCAAGGAGGGGTCTTCCCTTCATGCGCCGCCATGACCTGTTTATGAAGTTTTGAGAGTTGCGTTTGTAACAACAACAATCTCTCCCAATGTTCGTCCTTTCGTTCCTTGTCGTTACTGGCCTTTGCCTCCCTGAACGCCATGGAAACTCTCTCCATTTCCTCCATAATCCGCCTTTTCTCTTCAAGGAATGCTTCCTTTTTTGAGTCACGACCGGGGGCTTCTTTTCCCCTTTCCAATTCAGAACCCTTTTCTGGTTCTCCCTGCCCCTTTATCTTCTCTTCCTCTTTTTCTGTCGTCTCAGGCGCCTCTTGCTTGGCCGCCTCTTCCTTTTCGTCCGGTAAATCCTCTATCTCCTTTACCAGGTCTTTTCGAATCTCTACGGTCCCCCCATAGATGTTGAACAATATTTTATCCCCCTTCTCCCAATAATATTGTACGGAGATTTTTCGACCGTTTTTTAGTTTGATGACATACGATGCCGCACTTATAGAAGGAACTACTAAAAATAATACTACCGAAAAAATCATGCATTTCATAATGTAACGCATTTCCAAGGCCAACGCTGATATTTCCAAAATATGTGTCTAATTTTTAACAGATCATAAGTACGAAATTTCGACCGTAGCCAAGATAGTTTTCACTTCAGAGTTATGGCACAGTTCTGTGCCAGGGGTCTTAGCCGTGGCAGTGCCCGCCGCACAGGCCAGCCTAACACACTCTGTCAGTTCTTTCCCTTTTGAATGCGCCAATACAAACCCGGCTACCGCTGAATCACCTGCACCAACCGTGCTGTCTACTTCCACAGGAGGGGCGACAGCCTTAATTCTACTTTCTTCAGTAGAAAGAATCAAACCTTCCTTTCCCCTGGAAACAAGAATATATGGAAGCCCTCGTTGGTGAATTTCTTCGCAGGCGACAATAATTTCCTCTTCATTAGCCAACTCGCGCCCAATCAACCTGGAAAGCTCAAATTGATTGGGCTTAATGCATGTTGGGAGGTAGTTGATGGATTCCTTTAATGCTGGTCCGTCAGCGTCTAAAAGAACGAATGATCCTTTTTTCCTGCCTGCAAGAATTAGTTGTCCATAGAGGTTGGGGGTCACCCCTTGTGGAAGGCTTCCACTGAGGACCAGGTAGTCCATGGACTGGACCTGAAGAACATGCTGGTAAAATTGACCTATCTCCGCAGCACTTATTTCAGGACCGCAAGCGCTGATTACGAATTGACGGTCACTGGACTTCTCTTTCAATACGATATTTGTCCGCGTTTCTCTTGAAATCCTGGTAAAATCAGACATGACTCCTGCATTAATCAGCAGCCCCTCAAGGTTCAATCCGTCATATCCTCCAACCAATCCGAGGGCAACGCTCTGTCCTCCCAATTCTCTGATTACTCGTGAAACATCAACACCTTTGCCCCCCGCATAAAAGGTTTCAGAAAGTATGCGGGAGGTATCCTCTTCCATCAGTTTGTCCAGAACAATTGTCCGGTCCAGTGCCGGATTAAGTGTTACCGTGTAGATCATTATTAACTCTCCTTTACATTTCAGTTGACAAATACTTAGATGAATGTCAACAAAAACCGTAATCAATCTGTCTATTAAATTTAACGCAAAAGGCATTGAGTTTAAAGTTAAGGTACTACAGTGGACCAACACCTTTCTATTTCGGTATAGGCACTTATGGAAGACATACAGAATCACAAGGATTACAGGGACATAGATATTGATCAGGTCGGCGTAAAGGGTATCCGGTATCCCATCACTGTTCTTGATAAAGATATGGGAGAACAACAGACGGTTGCCGAGATCAATATGTACGTAAACCTGCCCCGTTACTACAAAGGGGCACACATGAGCCGCTTTGTGGAGATCCTGAACGAGCATAGTCGACGGATATCTCTTAAAAACTTCTCGGAAATCCTTGAGGACGTTAAAGAAAGGATGAATGCGGAAAGCGCCCACATGGAGATCACCTTTCCCTATTTTATTAACAAGCGGGCGCCGGTGACAAGTACTGAAGGGCTTATGGAATACGAATGCACCTTTAAAGGGTCATTAGGTAATAGGAGCGACCTAATCATCATGATTTGTGTTCCTATATCCACGCTGTGTCCCTGCTCCAAGGAAATAAGCGATTTTGGCGCCCACAACCAGCGAGGGGAGGTCCGTCTACAGGTTCGGTTTAAGAAATTCGTGTGGATAGAGGACTTAATCAAGCTTGTCGAGCAGTCGGCCTCCAGTGATGTTTATTCTGTCCTAAAACGGGAAGACGAAAAATATGTCACGGAAAAGGCCTATAACAATCCCATGTTTGTCGAAGATATTGTTAGAGAGATCGCTGTTAACCTAAACAAAGACACTAACATCACCTGGTTTTCAGTTGAATCTGAAAATTTCGAATCGATCCATAACCATAATGCCTATGCATACATAGAGAAACACAAGGATGATTGATATTAATTACAGAGGACCGAAAGTTTTTAAAAATATGGAGTGATGTATGAACAATGATCTTAAAAAAATGTATAGAACAATTATGGATGACCATTTCCCACCTGAGATAACCATTTCCTTTGGTGATCAGGGCCTGGTTTATAAGAAAAGATCCTGGAAAATCCCAGATGAGAAGACCGGGCAATTAATTGAAAAAGGGCTTCGCTACGGAGAGAACCCGGGCCAGGAATCAGCAGTATATGAGCTTACTAACGGAAATCTTGTTTTGGGTCAATGCCAATTTATTGAACCGGGGCTTGGACTTGTATCGGCTATTACAGAACAGGATATGCTCCAGAGCGGGAAACATCCTGGCAAGATCAACCTGACAGACGTGGACAATGCCCTAAACATTATGAAATATCTTACTGCCGGACCGGCCGTGGTAATTGTCAAACACAACAATCCCTGCGGTGTTGCCTATGGATCTTCTCTTTCTGAGGCCTATGAAAAGGCTAATATAGCAGACCGTATTGCAGCGTTTGGGGGATGCGCACTCTTTAACAGGCCAGTGGATTTGGAGACCGCTGAAATGGTCTCCAATAATTATCTGGAAGTTGTTGCTGCCCCGGATTTTGAAGAAGATACAGTTGAAATTCTGTCCAAGAGGGCCAATCTACGGATCATTCGCATCCGCAGGATGGACAAGCTTTCAGAATACGCTGACATGAGGTTTGTGGATTTTAAGAGCCTTATTGATGGCGGCATTATCGTCCAACAATCACCCTTAAATAAGATTAAGTCCATCAAAGATTTCACTATTGCGAGTTGCATATACCAGGGAAAGACCTACGCCGTTTCGCGAAAACCTACTGATGAAGAATATGATGATATGCTGTTTGGGTGGCAGGTGGAGCAAGGTGTTACTTCCAACTCGGTCATCTATGTCAAGGATCGAGTAACCGTCGGGATCGGGACCGGAGAACAAGATAGGGTTGGTGTGGCGGAAATCGGCATCTTTAAGGCCTACACCAAGTATGCAGATGCCCTTTGTTTCAAGCGGCATGGTGTTCCGTATAAAGAATTGGAATTAGCTGTGAAGAAAGGTGAGAAGGAACAGGGTCTCATCAATGAAATCGATCAAAAGACAAAAGAAGTAAAGGGCGGTCTGATCAATTCCACCATGGTCTCAGATGCCTTCTTCCCGTTCAGGGATGGGGTGGATGTGGCAATCCGAGAAGGTATTAGGGCGGTTGTCCAGCCGGGCGGGTCTCTGAGGGACTTTGAGGCCATCGAAGCATGTAACGAGGCAGATCCCAAAGTAACGATGGTCTTTACCGGACAGAGGGCATTTAAACATTAAAACAAATCAAGTTGCTTATAAGTCCTCCTTTTTGGTTTCCAGCCCCGCTCCAGGGGACTTAATATATCTTGCGGTATTTCATCAAGGAACGGCGATGGATTCATCTGAATAACACGTCTATTGAGAGCCCTTCTATTCACATGGGACAAGATGAGCTGTGATCTGGCCCTGGTCATACCCACATAAAAGAGCCTCCTTTCCTCTTTCTCGTCTCTATCTCCGAATAGGGAACATGGTATCAGCTTATCCTCACAACCAGTGATAAAGACTATCGGCCACTCCAGACCCTTGGCAGCATGCATGGACATTAAGGCCACACGGTCACCGACAAGAACCGCATGATCAATCCCCCTTTCCAGGGAAAGTATGTCCAGAAAGGCTCCTGCATCCCCCTTGAAATCCTCTGCTAATTGTTTCAGTCTAAGGAGGGCTTCAACGGATTCCTCTGACGAACACTCCAATTCATTTAATGCCACGGCTCGGTCGATAATTTCTGGCAGCAATATTTCGGCATTAAACTCATCAATTGCCATTTTTCTTCCTACCAAGTCATCTTCTAAAAGGGCCTCGTATCTCTGACGGTAGTATGTATTATCAGGGTACTGAATGGTTTGTAAAAAACGCCACAGGATATTGACCGGATAACGTCCAACAAGCGGGGATTCCCCCGACCTAACAACTGGGATTCCCGCCCTGTCCATAGCCTTTTCCAAGGCATCACCCTGTGCATTGAGACGGTAAAGGACGCCTATGTCACTAAATCCAACAGACACTTCTCCCTCATAGGAATCCACCCTGCCGCTATCAAGGGAAAAATAGGATGTGCCTCCAATGAGTCTCTCAATCTGTTCCACGATCATCTCTGCTTCTTCTGATTCAGTCTGGCACGGAGCAATAGAGATTGGAACACCTACCGATGATTCACTTTGAAGGGGTTCTACCCTTCCCAAAATGGCACATGAGCCTTTAAGAATAAATTTTGTAGATCGATAATTCCTGGTAAGCATGATTTCCTTGGCCCCGTGAAAGTCTTCGGTAAAGCGGTAAAAATTTTCTATTTCTGCACCACGAAATCCGTAAATGGCCTGGTCAGGATCCCCAATTGCACATATATTACCTCTCTCCCCGTAAATAATCGTTTTCAGAAGTTCGACTTGAATTGGGTTGGTGTCTTGGTACTCATCAACAAAGATCCAAGATAATTTTTCTGCATATCTTCTTAACACTGTAGGATAATTTTGAAGTAGGACCAAGGTCCTAACTTCAATATCATCAAGGTCGATCATGCCGAGGTCTTTTAATCTATGTTGGTATTTATCAAACAGCGGGAAAAGTTCATGATCAAAAATATCTTGCTCAAGACCCAATACGGAAGCCATCTTCATAACGGAAAGGTTTTTCAAAAACTTATGTATCGCCCGCTTACCAGCTCCAGATTCAACAAGTGTCTCTTGTGCAAGACTCTTTGCATCCCATTCTGAGCAAACGGCAAAATCAGGAGGAATATCCATCCTGTATCCGTCCTTTCTGAGTATCTCCAGGCAGAACCCATGAAAAGTAGCTACCCAAACCTGTTCGCTGGCTAAACCATGGATTAAATTGGCAATTCTATGTCCCATTTCTCTTGCCGCTTTCCTGGTAAATGTTAGTGCAAGGATATTTTCCGGTGCTGCAATTCCTTCGCGAATCAGTTGTGCGATCCGATGCGTTAGTGTCATGGTTTTTCCGGTCCCAGGACCAGCCACCACTAAGAGGTGACCACCCCGATAGAGAACGGCCAACCTCTGTTCAGGGTTCAATGGGTCCAGGATTGGATCTATTAATGAAACAGGCTCTTGTGCTCTTAGTTCTTGCTTTCTTTTCTGTAAATTATTTTTTGTATGATCTGAATCCGGCTTTCTGAAGCTTTCCACTATTTCTTTCTCGAATAGGGCAATCTGACCAGCTGTGGCTTGCTTTTCCGACTCGTGGAATAAACGTATTATCCCATATTCGCCGTCAAAACCGGGTTCAATAATCACCTGACCCCGACGCATTCTATCGATTGCCTCGGCGAGGACAGGGCCCCCCACTGTCTCTATATCAATTATAGGGATATTCAGCAGGATCTTTAGCTCCGCTCCAAGTTCCGATAGAAGCCTTTCATAAAGAAACATAACTTTTTTTGTCGCAACACCGCAGCTAAAAAGATCGGCGATGATCTCTGACAGGGGAATGAGGCTGAAAAATTCCTTTGAAAGCTTAGGGGCAGCAAGGTCCGAAAGTTCATATACCCGGTTAAGAACACCGACAGTCAATGATTTATTACACACTGGACATATACCTTGATATCCAACGGTTTCTGCCGGTTGAAGCCTGATACCACATTTGCGGTGGCCATCCAGGTGGTATTTTCCTTCCTCTGGGAAGAATTCTATAGTTCCCACAAAGCCATGTCCATTGGTCATCGCCTGGATCATATGTGCATAATCCAGTTTCGTGTCAAAAAGATTTGCCTCACGCCCCAACTTATTTGGGGAATGTGCATCGGAATTAGAAACCATGAGATAGTTATCCAGAAATGATATGAGCCGATTCATGGCTGGGTCAGAGGATAGTCCCGTCTCCAAGGCATGAATATATCCTGTAAGATCTTCAAAGCATTCTTCTAATGTGTCAAATCCAGATTTTGACCCAAAAACAGAAAACCACGGAGTCCAGACATGGGCAGGGATAAAAAATGCCCGCTCACTTACTTCAAGCGTAATTTCCAATAAATCCCTTGAGTCAAGACCCAAGATGGGCCTGCCATCAGAAGTGATATTTCCAATTTGGCCTAACCGCTCGTTTAACTTGAGCACTGAATCCAAGTCTGGCATGAGGACCAAGTGATGGACCTTTCTAGTCTTTCCGTTTTTCTTGTAAATGCAGCTAATCTCACCCGAGAGCAAAAACCTCGATGGTGCGAGGCAGGAATGCGGAACTTGAGATTCCACTGTTTTTTGGAGATCAGGTCTTAGCTTGTACAGCCCATCCTCTGCCTCCACCAGCTTATCTTGAAGTTCCGACACCCAACCTGGATGGGTAAAATCCCCTGTGCCTATAACTGTAATCCCTTTTTTTTGTGCCCAAAGAGAAAGGTTTTCAGGATTTAGGGCCTTTGAGGTGGCCCTGGAAAAGTGAGAGTGGATATGGAGATCAGCAATATATTTCATGGTCTCAAAGAAACAACATACTTAACTGTTTAGCGCTTTGAAAACAAGGTCGTATAAGGGACATGGGGATCTCTTTTAAGAAAGTCGTCCCGCCTATGGCAGGATCGAACGCCCCTTGGTGTTAACCATGAGTCCGGCACATAGGCATCGGCATATGGCTGTGTATAGCCTGCCAATTCTTAAAAGTGACCCTCTTCTCCCTAAAATTCACTGATAATTTTATAAAGTACTAAATTGTTAACAATATTCAAAAAGTCATGTCAAACTCTCTTTTATCGAGAGAATGTGGGAACTGTAAAAATGGTTGAGATTTTTATATCTTTATCATATTGTAATTTTTAAAAAATTAGAAAAAATCATGAGCGAATCACGAGGGCATGGGGATCTCTTTTAAGAAACCGACTTGGCAGGCACTCCGGACTCAGCGGTCCGAGAAACTAAGGCGGGCGAAAGAGACCCCCAGTCCTTGTCTAACATATTTTAAAAACCTATACAGTTACAAAAAATCTACTAATAATTTGAAAAGTTGGAACAGGAGAGCCAAAGATGAAATACCTTGTGACTGGCGGAGCAGGGTTTATCGGATCCCATATTTGTAAAGCACTTGTCGATAAGGGCGGAGAAGTAGTGATCCTTGACAACCTAAACACTGGCAAGCGTGAAAATTTGGCAGAATTAAAAGACAACTTTACTTTTATTTACGGTGATATTAGAGACTCGGAAACTGTGCGCCAATCAATGAAGGGGGTTGATATAATCTATCATGAGGCCGCAATTGCCAGTGTGCTGGACAGCATGGAAGATCCCCTATACACACACGATGTCAATGTGAACGGCATGCTAAATGTCCTTATCGCTGCGAAGGAGATAGGTATAAAGCGTTTGGTATATGCCTCAAGCGCCGCTACATACGGCGATGACCCTCTTATTCCTAAGGTCGAAACCATGAAACCTAAATTCCTCAGCCCCTACGCCTTCCACAAATATGCCGGTGAGATCTATGCCCAGCAGTTTGGCCAGCATTACGGCCTGGAGACGGTAGGACTAAGATATTTCAATGTCTTCGGGCCGCGCCAAGACCCAGCCAGCATATACTCTGGAGTCATCAGTATTTTCATGGATTGCTTTATAAAGGACCAGGAGCCGACAGTCTTTGGCGACGGCGAACAGACCCGCGACTTTATCTTTGTGAAAGATGTAGTCCAGGCAAACATCTTAGCCGGGCATTCCGAAGGCAGAGCTAACGAAGTATTCAACGTCGGCCTGGGTCAACAGACCAGCATTAACCAACTCCTCGATAACATACACAAGCTCACAGGCAAAAACCTGAACGCAATCTACGCCGAACCCAGGCCGGGTGATATCCGCCATTCTCTTTCCGATAACTCCAAAATCATAAAGGATTATGGATTCAAACCTGAATACACGGTGCTGGATGGGCTTAGGTTGACATACGAATGGTTCATGGGCCTTTAATAAAATTCATATGGGCCAGCCAAGGCATTTTTTAGTTGTAACAGGAGATAGCAATACTAAGTTTCATTTTATACACTTCATTAAGGAACCTATATTTAGGTCGCTATGGTTAAGAAAAACAACAAAATACTGGGGTTTTCCAGGATTACGTTCTATGAATCCTACTCGTGTCCTGATCCCTCTAAGGCTGCCTGTTTTGTATAGCACCTTTCCTTTCCTCTTCAGAAGGTGCCGATATGGCCCAAATTTTTTTAAAATAGTTAGCATATGTAAGGCTGAAATGTGGTTTTTTTTTGAGATTCCCGACCCCTCAACAATCTCAACATCCATTAGTTTCAGTTTCTTTTCAGCAAAGTCAGAAACCGCTCTTACTCCTTTGGCTAATGTGCCTGGAGGGCCATACACTTTAGCTCCTACTGCAATAAAGATTTGGTTTGCTATGAAGTTATTCGAAAACTCCATCATTTTTTTTAAGTCTTCCTCGAGTGTAAACTTAGATCGATATGTATAAATCAACCTGTCTTCAGTTCCCACTGTATCTAAGCTAATTTTTCCACTGTTTTTAATGCCCCTTTTATTTAAGAAATATAAGAGCAATTTTCCAGCATACAGTGCTGTCTCCTTCTGATCGTGTGTGAAGGTGTAACGACCCCTTTTCAACCCCAGAGATTTGATCTTTTTCCGGGCATATGGAATCAGAGGTGTATTTGGTTCTGCTGAGATAATCCTCCCTCTTTGATCACGCTTGAAAAAAACAGTGTTGAAATTTGCGCTCAAGGCTCCTACAGGTGCATCATAAGGATTGGTCGAAAATCCGCGTCCCGGGATCCTAATATCCTCAGAGAAATAGGTGTCATCAAGCATTAAGCTATTAAAACATGGAACCTTTTTTGATAAGAAATCCGAAATCTCTTGTAAGACCTCCGAAATCAGAAGCGGGTCTCCATAGCCCTTTATTTTCAGGTTTAGTTTAGCATCAAGGTAAAATTCGGTCTGGAATCTATAAGACAGCCCAAGGTGATGGATTGCTACAAGGGAGGTGAGAAGCTTGATTGTTGAGGCAGGGATACATTTTTTTTCTTCATTTTTCTTGAAAAGGACTTTACCATCATGGTCTGCTATTAGAAGTACATCTGTGGACGAAAGTTTATCCAAGCAAGGAAAATTTTGACTTGCGCCTGCAATTGGAGATTGTAATAATAAAAAGGCCCAGATGACTACGGAAAGCCAATGGAGCCATATTGATGGTTTTCGATTGACAATTTTTAACACTTAATACCCAATCGAAAATAGTCAATTCAGTGTAAACTCAATCATTAATAATATTGAGGGAAATAGTTCATGGGGCTAGGGACCCAAGAACTAATACCTGCTCTTCGACTCCTGTGAATTGAGAATATCTTCTGGAAAAGCTTGATTAAGGCAATTCTGGAGGATATCTATTTTATCAGAATTTGATTTTCGCCTATCAACGAAGATGTGACGTGCTCCATTTATCTTACAGATTCCCCCGTTCAATTTTAATCCTGCTGCTTCAAGCAGATCATAATGGATGCGAATCCCCTTATGAACAGCTCTTTCTTCCAGTTCGGATAATTTGTTTCTAATTTTTTTTCTCCTCATCCTTTTTGTACCAAGGGATCTTAAAAAACTCAACTCCCTCCTCTTTTAAGGTTTTCTCCTCCTCAGAGGTCGCTGATCCTCTTATGTTTCTTTTTTCAGCTGCCCCGTAATGTATTTTCAGGGCTTCTGCGGCAAATCTCGTGCCCACGTCCTCGGAATTTTTTTGGATGTAATCAACAACTTCTTTTGCAAGCCTCTGGTAATCAACAGGAACCTGTGCTAACTGGTTTTCAGAGTTCGCTTTCTTCACAGCAACTGATGTGATAACCCTATTGATATCGGAATCATCACAGTATGGACAACTGACCATTCTCTTGGCATTCTGGTCTTCAAAGGCCTCAAGGTTATCAAACCAGCCTTCAAATATATGTCCTTGAGAACACCCTAAATCAAAAACAATCATATGAAACCTCCTAATGGCATTATATCACCTTTCAGCATAAAGAACAGTGAAGATTTTGATTGCTTTTGACCCATGGCATTTTACAAGGCGAGAGACTATTGAATCTTAGAATAAGAATCTAATTAGCTTGTTTGTTTGACACAAAACCTCTCTAAGTTTCAAGGACAAAAATAACCTCCATTCTTACACGGTACTCTTTTATCTTATCATCTTCTACAGACACTCTTTGCTCAAGGACCTTTAAGCCAGTAATACCCCTCAATGTCTTATTAGCCCTTTCAAAACCAACCTTGATAGCCTCGTCAAAACTTGAGGGCGAGGCAGCGATAATTTCTGAAACCCTTGCTACACGGTCCATAATTTGACCCCCTCATTAAAGTTTTGAAAACTTCCATTCTCTAAGGACACTTATACTCTTGATTCCCAATCAATCACCGTGAGGAGTTCTGTGTTTTGGGTCATGTCCTCCCATAGGAGGGCTGATAATCTAGAATACACTGGGCCTGGAGAGCCATCACCAATGGGCTTCCCGTCATAACTTACCACAGGAATTAAATTGAATGATGTGCCCGTACAAAACACTTCCCTTGCATGATATGCCTCTTCAGGGGTTATAGCAGCGAATTTTACATCCTTGATTATCTTTTCTTTCACCAACTCACCTGCCAACTGGAAGATGCGATTGGCAGTAATGCCTGACAGGGTCCTTTCAAATCCGGGAAATTCCAGGACACCATCTGTGGTTAACAAACCAATGTTTTCTGTAGAGCCTTCTGCAAGAAAGCCACCCTCGTCAAGAGCGATGGAATACTGGCAGCCTGCATTAATGGCCTCCATTTTCATAAGGACATTAGGAAGGTAATTGCATGATTTGATATTGGCAAAAAAGGATTTTTTAATGGGAATGCGACTTGTGATGACAGGTATCCCTTCTTTATAGTATTTACCCGGCAAAGCCCGGAAACGGATCACGTTGATATAGGTGTGGCTGGAAGGACAGTCATATGGATTTGTGCTGAAACTGCCAGAGCCCCTTGATAAAATGACCCTGATCAAACAATCCCTTTCGCCTCCAATTAAGACCACTCTCTTGATTAATTCTCTGATACGACCATAATCAGGAGGGAAATCAAGTGAAATGGCCTTAGCCGAACGGTCAAGCCTTTGAAGATGCTTTTCCATCTGGTATATTTTGCCATTAACACATCGTATCACCTCGAATACACCATCACCTCTATGCACCAAATGATCATCGATAGGAATCATCATCAATTCTGGATCAGTGGCGACGCCACCCCATTGACTGGAATACATAGCTAAGTAGTCTTTCTGCCAAGGCCTATTTTGGTTCTCAAAACATTGAAAAAAATTGTCTTTGGTGATCAATCTAAGTTCCATTGTCCTACGCTCATCACTTAAAGAACTCACCATAAAGCATGGTGGGTTCTCCGACCATTTTCTATAGTTGAAACCAACATCGAAGCTACGCTTTTGGCCTGAATGTCAAACCTTGACACAAATGTTCCCCGAAATTAATATGAAATCAAATTTTGCCTGAAAGCTAAACAATAGAACCAGAAAAATCAATTGTTTTTTCTTCGCCATCACTTTCATATAGTGAGAAAGGATCATGCGCCATGAATGAAAAACAGTATCTAATTGACGATATTACCCTAAAGGACTCGTGGAGAATATTCCATTTCTTGGCAGAATTCGTAGAAGGATTTGAGGTGATGCCAGAAGTCCACCCGGCTGTAACCATCTTTGGCTCATCACGGGCTAAGCCCAATAGTATTTACTATAAAACCACTGTTAAAGTAGCTCATTTGCTGGTGGAGAACGGCTTTAATGTAATTTCAGGTGGAGGGCCTGGTATTATGGAAGCTGCCAATAAAGGCGCTGCTGAGGCGGGAGGTAAGTCAGTTGGTCTCAACATTCAACTTCCAAACGAACAGAAACCCAATAAATATGCCAATGTCCGGCTCGGGTTCAAATACTTCTTTATTAGAAAGGTGATGTTTGTCAAATACGCAGTGGCATATATCATTATTCCTGGTGGTTTTGGGACACTTGACGAGCTTTTCGAAGCCCTGACTCTGATTCAAACAAAGAGAATCAAATATTTCCCCGTCATCCTTATGGATTCCAGCTTTTGGAGTGGACTCCTGGATTGGGTCAAAAACACATTAATAAAAGAAGGTACTATATCAAAATCTGATTTTGATATATTCAATATCGTGGATACGCCTGAAGAAGCCGTAAGTCTTATCAAAAGAAGAGTGGTTGTTTAACGTTACAATAGAACTTTTACAGTTTTGGGGATATAGCCTTGTTTTTTCTCTTTCGCCTGCACTAGGGAATGCTTCTTCGCTCTGTTTCACGCAATGACATTTTGAAACCCTACTGAAATTCAGGAAATATGACATCATAGAGGGAAGTTTGGACAGAAGTGAAAAGCAAAAACTCCGCTCATGGGCCCAGGACTTCGGAATAGAATTATCAGACTATCAGCTTCGTCTTTTCGGCATTTATCTGGACGAGTTGTGGGAATGGAACAAAAAGGTGAACCTAACTGGCCTGTCTTCCCTGCAGAGGATTATCACGGATCTATTGCTTGATTCTATAATTCCATCAACTTTCTTGCCCGAAAAGGGTAGGCTACTTGACATTGGTTCAGGAGCAGGTTTTCCAGGGATCCCATTAAAAATTTGTAGGCCTCAACTTAAGGTCCATCTTATGGAAGCCAATGCCAAAAAAGTCAATTTCTTGAAGCAGGTAGTTCGGGTCACGAAACTTTTTGAAATTGAGATCATTGGAGGACGTATTGAAAAAGAAGGGAGCATTTTAAATCCTAAAGGTTATCATATTATTACAGCCCGAGCCTTGGCTCCTTTGCCACAAATCTTGTCATGGTGTGCTCCATATCTTATGCCCGGTGGGTTGATTGTAAATTTCCAGGGAAGCCAGTTCGGAAAAACTCTCGAGGAAACTTCAAGTATAATTAAAAAATACAGACTCTTCCATTACAAATCCTTTCCATACAAATTACCTGGAAAAGATTCCCAAAGGCATCTCCTCATTTTAATGAAGCATCAGTAGATCAGCGGTTTAAGTTCTGGTTCAATGATCTTAAGAGAAGGAATTTAGGACAGGGGCCGTATTTATTGGTTGTAATAGTCCTCAATAGAGCGTGCCCCAGTGAAAAACTTTTTCTCTTCGGTTGGGAGGTCTCCACGGTAAAATATAGTGAACTCTTCCTATTGGTTAGATTAAAACCAAACTTATTTCTGATACTTAAAGGAAATATTCAGCCTTGCCCGGTAAGAAGTCACCTTGCCTTTATCAATTGTCAAATCTAATTTAGTAACTTCAGCAATTCTCAAATCCTGCACGGTTGTTCCGGCCGTCTCTACGGCTATCTTTGCAGCCTCTTCCCATGAATTATCACTTGTTCCAACAAGCTCAATAATCTTATATGTGCTTCCAGCCATTTTTTATCCTCCTTTGCTCAACATTAAGGTTAGTTCCAAAGACTAAAGCTCTAAATATTCCCTCATTCTCATTAGTGTTGTTTTTCACAAAGCACTGGATAGTAACCTATCAAAATATTTAATTCTATGCAACATTATTTTTCTCATAAATACAGTTTCAGAGATCAAAACTCATAAATCCCTTTCATTTGTTTCGAACCAATTTCTATTGACAAATCTCTCTAGGAGGCTGTCCGAGAACATCCTCATTCCCATAGAAAAAAATCTAAATTATT
>CAYRFN010000016.1:0-42233 GCA_964423495.1 uncultured Desulfobacteraceae bacterium | reverse complement strand
TTGTCGATGCAACGAATCGCTACAAAATGTTTGTCGAGCTTGAATTGATATTTGACAGCCCGGAAGACTTCCTTTACCGACAGAAGGGGCAGCTCAAGTTGGACAATACCATCCTTGAGGAGTTTCTTCCGCAATTGATGTTTCGAGGGCTGAGCCTTCCGGACAGCACCTTCGAGTTTGGACCTCAGAAAACCTTTTCAGGCTTAAGCTTCACATCTGGTCTCGCCAATACTGGCGTGGGCGGTCAGCCAAGTCTCAGATCCAAGGATCAGGATTTTGTGCTTGGCAAACGCCTATTTATGATGACTTCCTTTGACAAAGATTTCAAGGATGCCGAACATATGGAGGCTCATCTCGGCTACGTTTGCGCCGAATGTAAAACTAATTTGGACAAGACTATGTTCCAAGAGGCGGTTGCTACCAGCCGTGACCTGAAGATTGCTGTGCCATCATCGCTCTATTTCCTGGTGTGTGAGTTTCTTGATATGACCCCCGTCTCCATAATGTCCACGCATATTGACGATGTCCTCATTGTCCGAAAGGCAAAAAGGATGTCATCAAATGTTCGGCAAGAGTACAGAACTGGGAAAGATCGAAGAGCCCATAGGGACGAGTATATCAGATTTCTTGAGACCGCAAACTACCATGCGGATGTATTTCAGCGAATGATCGACAAAATTCAGACTATGGCTGAAGATACCGACCCAACAGCTGGCAAGGTGTTGAAGAGAGGATACTTCTAAGAAAAGAGAACTGCCCAACAAACGCATTCACACGGACGCGCTATCGCGCGCCTGTGATGCGCAACGATGGCTCGGACGCTTCGCGCCGAGCCATCGCGCTGCGGATCGCCATCCGCCTGGCCGACCGCGAGCAAGCTCGCGTCCGTCCAATCGGCTGTTGGTCAACGCCGCATTGGAATTTAAAAATATTCTCTTGATTTCACACATGTCCATGTGTAATATTATGTGTGATTATTAAGGAGGTGATCGTTATGGCAACAAATTTACAAATAGATGATAAACTTATTCAAAAGGCTGTCAGGCTCGGAAGCCATAAAACAAAAAAGGCCGCTGTCTCAAAAGCACTAATTGAATATATACAAAATTTAGAGCAAGAAAAAATTCTCTCGATGTTTGGGACTGTGGAATACGATCCAGAATATGATTATAAAAAGCAGAGACGCCAATCATGAAGGTCATAGTTGATACCAGTGTATGGTCCCTGGCTTTAAGACGTGACAAACAGGAATCCAATACTACAGTCCAAGAATTTCGGCGCATGATTCATGACCATCGCGTACAAATGATTGGACCAATACGACAGGAGATCCTGTCCGGCATTCGCAGTGAATCTCAGTTCAGAAAACTCCAAAAACATCTTGAAAGTTTCCCTGATCTCCCAGCCACCACCGAAGATTATGTTACTGCAGCAAAGTATTTTAATCGTTGCCGCTCAAAAGGTATACAAGGCTCAAATACTGATTTTTTAATTTGTGCCATGGCTTACAGGAACAAGTTTTCAATATTTACTACAGACAAAGATTTCGAGCTATTTTCGAAGCATATAAAAATTAATCTCCTCAAAGCAGCATAATTCCAATCGTGATGTGGGACGTACCTCACATTTTTACTTTTAAAGGGCGAATCAAGTGAAAAGGTGCCCCTCCCTGCAAAAAAATCTTTTACATATCATCAGGTTAGAAAACATAATCAATTACCCATAATTCCCCCATCAAGACTTTTTTGTTAATTATCCAGAAACCATATACTTACTTATGGACATTCAAACCATATAAATAGCCATATAAATATATTGACAATTTCCTTTATTCACCATATCTTAACCAATGGAAAAACAATCTGATTTTGAATGGGATTCTGCGAAGGATGAATTAAATCAAAAGAAACATGGCATCTCTTTTGCCATGGCACAACTTGCCTTCCTGGATCCTAATCGTGTCATCTTAGAGGATCTGGAACATGGCGATAAGGAGAAGCGATTTTATTGCCTTGGCAGAGTCTCCAGCGGAATTATGACCGTAAGATTTACTTACCGAAACAATAAAATCAGAATTATTGGCGCCGGATATTGGCGGAAAGGCAAGAAAATATATGAAAGAGAAAATAAAATACACGGATGAGCCTATCGGAAAAGTGAAGGTTATTTCAGACTTCCTTCCTTCACCTGAAGAGCTGGTTTTGAAGGACGAGACGGTTAAGATCACTATTGCTCTAAGCAAAACCAGTGTAGAGTTTTTTAAAAATGAAGCAAAAAAATATAATACTCAATATCAGAAAATGATTCGTAGGCTGTTAGATGAATACGTAGCCCACCGTCCATAACATATCAGTGGTGCGGACGTAAAAAGCTACGCCGCATAGTTCAGCGTTGTTGCCGGACGCTTCGCGCCTGCCATCCAGTGAATGTGTCACTTATTTTTAGGCATACTACCCCTTAAGCCCTGAAGCTGTTATTTGATATTCGGCGAGTCTCTCGCGAAAACAAATCCCTTACCTCATCGTTACCAATATCCGGTGTACTGTTCTTAGACAGTCACCAATAATCCCTTATCCAGGTTATGGAATTTTAACGAGAGGCCCTGTATTGTCCCTCCCGAGATCCTTAAAACTGTCAGAGGTCTTTCCACAAAGTATTGAGCCAGCAGATGATTCCTTATGCGGACCCTGGTCCCATGCTCCTGCTTTTTCAACCGCCTTTTAAGGGATAACAGATTCCTCAGGTCTCTCAATAGCAGAGGCGCATATTCATAATACAAACACTGATACAGGGGGTTTTCAATCGGTCAATTTTTTGGTATGCTAATTAAATTTGCATGGGTTTGGAATTGCTGTTTAAAAAACAGGGGGGAAACGTAAGATGTCTAAAAATGGATTGCTCATTGAATACGATTATTGCACGGGATGCCATTCCTGTGAGGTGGCCTGTCAACAGGAGCATGGTTATCCTGCTGAACGATACGGGATAACAGTAACCGAGCATATTCTGAAGACCTTGAATGGAATGTCTATTTATTACCTTCCATTTCCGACGGATTTATGCAACCTATGCTCCCATAGGACCAAAGATGGCAAAAAACCGGCATGCGTGAAACACTGTCAAGCAGCCTGTATTTATTTCGGACCTATAAATGAATTAACCCATGAGATGGAGAAGCGACCGAAGACCGTGCTGTTCTCACCATATTAGGTTTCTTCTCAAACCAATTTCCAATTGAGTTCCTTTTTAAGGAGGGATTTATCGTGAAAGAGTCTAATGGCGTGAAAGTCGTTAAAACCGGGGCGTGGTCCGGCGGGCCTGGTTGCCACGGAGGATGCGGTGTGGAGCTTCATATTAAAGATGGCAAGCTGATTAAAATTGAAGGGGATGAGGACCACCCTTTCCTCCAGGGCAGGTTATGTCCTCGTGCCCTTGCTCTGACGCAATATGCCTATCATCCGGATAGGCTTAGACATCCTTTAAAGAGAGCAGGGAAAAGAGGAGAGGGTAAATGGCAGCAGATCTCTTGGGATGAAGCATTTGACCTCTGCGAGCAAAGAATGGCAGAGATCAGGGATAAATATGGGGCCGAGGCCATGGTGTTCGGTCAGGGGACCGGACGAGATGCCGGCGGCCCTTTGATTTTTTTAGCCTATGCCTATGGAAGTCCTAACTGGACGCTATTTGGGCTTTCGGGCATTTCCTGCTTCACTCCCAGACTGGCGGCCATGCATACCGTCAGCGGCGACATTACTTTTCCGGATGCGGCCCAGTTTTCACCGCTCCGTTATAAGGACCCTGAATGGGTGGCACCAAAGTGCATGATCCACTGGGCAAGAGGTATCCGGGGCAGTCAGTGTACCGACCATTATTTTACCAGCCACTGGGTCGTCGACCTCATGAGGCAGGGCACGAAGCTCATCGTCGTTGATCCCCGGTTTTCCTGGGCCGCCTCCCGGGCTGCATTTTGGCTCCAGATTAGACCGGGAACAGATGGAGCTTTGGCTTTAGGGATGCTCAATGTCATTATCAATGAGAACTTATATGACAAAGATTTTGTTGAAAAGTGGACCCATGGATTCGACAAACTCAAAGAAAGGGTTCAAGAATACCCGCCGGCAAAAGTATCCGAAATCACCTGGGTACCGGTTGAAAAAATAGTAAAAGCTGCCCGTATGTATGCGGATAGCAAACCGGCCTCTATTCGTTTCGGGCAACCCTTGGACTCAAACGCCGAAGCGACAAGCGTTGTGCATGCCTTGAATTGTCTCTGGACCATCACGGGTAATTTCGATGTGCCCGGGGGCAATGTTATTTGCCGCCCCCCATTTGGTGTGACAATTTACCCCTATTCGACTCAAGAGGTTATTCAGCTCTACGGCGAAGAATTTGTCTCGAATTTAAACAAAAAGAGAATTGGTACAGACCGATACCCTCTGGTAAAAAATTTCAGGGCGTGGGCGTTATCCGATGTTGTTCTGGAACAGATGGAGACAGGCAAACCTTATCCTATTAAGGGATTGTGGCTATTCACGAATAACTTCATGGCCTGTACCGCACAAGATCCCAGGCGACACTATGAAGCCGTTCGCAAGTTGGATTTCAATGTTGTCGTTGATATCTTTATGACCCCGACCGCCCAAGCCATTGCCGATATCGTTCTCCCATCGACCAGTTTTGCCGAAAAGGATTCGGTCTTTACAACGGGTGTTATTCTAAACGCAATGCATAAAAATATTGAAGTGAGCGAGTGTAAGTCCGGCTGGGAAATTAACTTTGAGATGGCCAAGCGCCTCAATCCCGAGTCCGTGCCATGGAATAATTTGAGAGAGCTCTTCACAGAGAGACTAAAGCCATCGGGTTTGACCTTTGAAGAGCTTTCTGAGCGTCCCTGGGCTCTCGCGCCTGAGAACCATCCATCCGGATCTCACCCTTACCGCAGATATCAAAAAGGGCAACTCCGTCCCGATGGCAAACCAGGATTCCGCACACCGACCGGAAAAATTGAGCTCTATTCGACTGTCTTCGAGAGTTACGGGCTTGATCCCCTCCCCTATCATGAGGAACCCATAGAGAGCCCGGTGAGAACACCGGAAATATGGGAAAAATACCCGTTGATTCTGGTGACCGGTCGGCGGGTGGCAACGCTCTTTCATAGTGAACACCGGCAAATACCCTGGCTCAGGCAATTCGAAAAGGAACCTTACGTTGAAATTCATCCCGACACCGCAAGGCAATTCGGCATTGAGGACGGTGAGTGGGTTTGGATCGAGGGGGTAAGGGGAAAGGTCAAGAGAAAAGCAAAAACGACACCCGTCGTCCACCCTAAAATGGCCATGACCCCCCATGGCTGGTGGTTTCCGGAAGAAGAGGGAAAGGATCCCCACTTATACGGCATCTGGGATACCAATGTGAACCAGCTCATACCGATGGGGTGTCAAGGAAAATCAGGCTTTGGCGGCGCCCCTTTGAAAACCATGCTCTGTAAAATTTACCAGGTCAGAAATGATCGTTCCTAAATCTGTGTATATCAGGGAAAACCTACGTCCTGTTTCATTTGAGGTTAGCAAGCTTTGCTCGCCGGTCCTGGGAAAGAGGTTGCACCATTTTTCAGCTAATGGCTGTTTTTCATTCTATCCTCGAGTAATTCCCCTCCAACGCCGACATTTTCCGGTAATGACTCTCTAAGTAAAACAACAAATGCAGATTCGTCGATGTTTGTTAATTTGCTGGCGGTTTGCGTAAAAGACTTGATCATCTCTTTGCGCTTCTCTTTGTCTAATTTCGGGCCGTAGAAAAATATTGTTGGCATGCCACCCCACCTCCTAATGTTAAAAGGTTCATCTAATTATTACATTTCCAACCAATCTCTTTGCCAGTTCCCTCGTCTCAATGAAAGAAACGGTAATTTGAGGATTATCCTGACGGCCTAACGGGGCCGCAGAGCGTAACTCAGCTCGCCCCGATAATCCGACGCTTCATCGGACTATCACCATTTCATCATTATCTATTCAAAATTCTTTATTTCGTAATCAATTTAGCTTTTTAAAATTGATTAATGATTGCATTGGGCATGGGGATCTCTTTTCAAAAACGAAGGGGAACCGGGAAGGACTATGCAAAAGGGGGCAGCGGGCGGCCAGCAGATATCATCAGTTCGTCCTTGGTGACATCACTATCACTAGCTTTTGGGAGGATATTCCGGCCTATTTCAGCGTGGCTGGTCACGGTGACGAAATTCCCCTCATTGATTACAAACTCTTCTGCGACAACGGCATCAGCGCCCTTGGGCAACTGGGCCCCGGTCAGGACCCGGAATGATGGGGGTCTTACCTACCTTTATTCACCTCCAATACCCGCTCTCTGCATAGACCGGCGGCTGGGTGGTATGGCCTCTTGAATGCTTCGGGATATTTCCTTCTTAGTTCATCCATGTTGGCCAGCTCCACCTCTACCAGAAATCCCTCAACGACCATTCCCGTGGCATTCTTAGAGGTGGTCGCACGTGGCGTCAGGGTGTTGATGGCGCCTCCCCGGTCAAGCTCTCCCGGAACGATCGGATCATACCGCGCCCCATGATCCATGGATACTGCCCCTGGCATCATTCTCTCGGTCACGTAAGCGCCACCGAGGACTGCGCCTCTCTCGTTGTATATCTTAATGATATCTCCATTTTCTATGCCTCTCTCGGCCGCGTCCTTCGGATTCATCCACAGGGGTTCATAGAAGTATCCGTCCGGACCTTTAACTTTGCACGTTTCAATTTCCTTGAACCAGGTAATATCATCAAGCTGGGCGTGTACTCTCCACCTGCCATGGTTTGAAACGGTAAGCAGCGGATACTTCTTGGCTCTTGGGTGGAGGAGGCTTTCCTGGAGTGTCTCGCCGTAGGGAATCCAGTGTGGCACAGGTGGTCTTTCCTTATCTTCAGGGAAGTGCTTGGCTAGATTCTGGGAATAGAACTCTATCTTCCCGGAAGGCGTCTTGAGGGGGTGTTTCTCCGGATTCTCGTAGAAGTCCTGGAGAACCGTCCTGCGTTTCACGGCCTTTCTCGATTCCGGGATAGTCGGCGCAATGTAATATCCCTTTTCCTTCCATTCCTCGTAGCCGATGAACTCTTTCGCACCTGAATGATCAAAGGCAAATTTAATCCATTCCTGGACGGTCTTACCCTCTGTAACCTTGTCCAGTAGGCCCAGCCGCTCCGCTATCATGCAGACGATCTCATAGTGGCCCTTGGACTCGCCGAGAGGTTCGATACATTTTTCTTCGGGGAAAATGACATCAAATTGCTCGGTCGTGGCATCGACCTGTATATCCTCTTCCTCAAATTTGGTAAGGACCGGTAGGATTAAATCTGAAAACTGGCAGTCATTCTCGATCCAAGGTTGCTGGGCCATGATGAACTCTATCTTGGGACTTCTGATGGCTTTTATGAAGTGATTGCTGTCATTCCAGCACGTTATCCAGCAGGGGGTATCGGTCCATATCATGTGTATTTCCGAGCAGCCCTCGGCGGGATAGGTGTACTTCACAAACTGGTCTTCCACAGGCTCCGACCACAAGGTGGTGCCGTACCAGCTAATAGGCGGATTGAGAATGGCCTCATGGAGCAGGTCCTTAGCAATGATCTGCACGGGCCTCATGCCTTCCGGGGTGGCCACCGCGAATTCCGGTTTCTCAATCGGCGGCGGGGACCAGCCTGGTGGATTCCACTTCGCTACAATATCGTTCCTGGATATGCCATGAATTTCGGACGCCTGGAACACAGCATCCATACCGCGATAGGCCACCTGCGGCGAAAACATCGCCTGGGATTTGAATGGTTCCGCCAAGAATAACATGTTGTGACAGAATTGGTGTACCCCTGGTTTGCCCAACCCCTGCATGGCCAGCAGGAGAACCTCCAGCCGGCCCGGTTCGGAGGAATATGACCCCCTGATGGTGCCGCCGCCAAGATAATGGGCTATGGATGTCCGCTTGGAAGCCCATTCCCTTGCCAGCGCCTTTATGATTCTTGAAGGCACGCCGCAGAGTTCAGAGGCCCACTTCGGTGTCTTGGGAATCCCATCCTCTTTACCGAGAACGTAATCTGCAAACTCTTCGAACCCGTAGGTGTGCGTCTCCACGTACTCCTTGTCATAGGTTCCTTCGGTAATCCAGACGTATGCTATGGCCAATCGCATGGCCGCGTCCGTATTGGGTAATATGGGTATCCATTTGTCGGCGTGCACCGCGGCCCCATAGTTCAGGTCAGGACAGATGTATATAGATTTTATACCTAGTTCTTTGAACCAGTAGCATACCCGGCTCTGTATCTGTCCATGAAATCCCCAGGGAGTGGTTTCCGGGTCACCCCCCCAGTAAAGTAAGAGTTCACAACTCTCAGCAATATCAGGGACCAGGTTGATTTGCGACTCCATGCCCACAGGGTCCATCCCCCAGGCGTGCTTGGCCCCCCAGTACCAACCCTCCCAGCTGTCCGGGTTCCTTGTTTGCAGGGTGTAGCCACCCATATGTTTGAGGAGCAGAGTGTTGCACGCGTGAGACGGTTTGACAATACCGGTTTCCCCGTGTCCATCCGCCTGTAAAAATACGGCAGATGGCCCGTATTCTTTCTGTATCCTCTTTATCTCACTGGTGATGATATCCAGGGCCTCGTCCCAGGATATTCTAACATACTTGCTGGTACCCCGGTTCTCCGTGTTTCTCTCCCCCTTAGGGTCCCAATCAACCCGCTTTAAAGGATAAAGCACTCTGTTGGGCGAGTAGACACGTTTTTTATAGCCCAAGCTGTGGGGAGACGGTAATGACTTCAGGCACGGGCGGAAGACCTTGCCGCGCGCATGAATCTCCCAGACGCCAAACTCCTCGGGGCTGTACTTCCAGTCATAGTGGAATGGCCTGAACCTCACGATTCTGCCATCCTTCACATCGACGGCTACTGTGGAGCCGCCGGTACCGGTCTCACCGATAAGACTCATGGCTTTTAAATACGTTTTTTCGTGGGTTTCATCTCTGGGCTCCTTCTCTCTTTCGGCCATTTTCGATCTCCATCTTTTTCAAATTTATAAATGATCTTTCTTTCGGTAAAAATGTGTGACAAGAACTCCGAAGTTCAAATTATGGCTAGAACAGTCCACGATGTCCTGACACTTATCACTTAGGTGTTAGATGTAAAATTTTAAAGAGACTCCAAGACGGGGGAGTCTTTCGTAAAGCACCAAGAATACCATTTGGTGCCACTAACATTATGAAGATCAATATTATGCCCTGTATAAGCATACTGAACCCAGAGTATCTAGCTAGCAGGAAGTGTAAAATCACCACAACAACCGAGCCCACAATAGGTCCATTCTCAATGCTTATTCCTCCTATTACGGTCGCCAGCATCAAGGTCATTGTCCACTGTACGCTAAAGGCGCTGGTAGGTTCGATAAAACCTTGGGAAATATAGAATGCAGCCCCAGCTAGTCCGGTAACAAAGGCGCTTATTACAAAGGAGTATAACTTTAGTTTGAAAACATTTATTCCCGAACTTGCGGCCGTGCTTTCATTATCTCTGATCGTGGCTAATGCAAGTCCCAAATTTGAACGTAGGATATATCGCATGACGAGTATTGAACCGATGCCGATTATTAAGGCCAACCAGTATATTTCACTTGCCGAAATAGCAGTTGCTCCTTTCACCGGATAGCCTGCGCCCTTGCCATACATCACGCCACCGACAGGTCTCCACATCAAAAACAGGATCCTCAGTATTTCCGGCAACACAATTGTCCCGATCGCAAAATAGATACCGCTGAGTCTGAATACCGGTATGGAAATTAACACGGCAAACACGGTAGAAACTAATGCGCCGGCTATTACCCCGGAATAAAAAGGCAGACCAAGCCAGGCAAATATTGCTAGGGTATACCCGCCGAGACCAATAAAAGCGGGTTGGCATAAACATATGAGGCCACAATAGCCGGCGAGCAAGTTCCACATGTTAGCCAATGTTAAGTATATGAAAAATAGAAAGAGATAAAGTACCCAAGTTTGTGGAACATTTATTACAGGAAGCAGCATCAGGGCAACTATGACGACTATTGTCGATATCAAGATTGCTCTATTCTGAGAAATGGCAATTCCCATTTTTCTCCTAGCGACCAAATAGACCTTGCGGCCTTGTAGCCAATAAAATGATCACGATCAAGTAAGCGATAAGCATCTGAGCGCCAGTACCTAAAAAATAACCGCCGAGGGTTTGGGCCAATCCCATTACTAAGCCACCTATAAATGTTCCGGTAATACTTCCCAGACCTCCCAGGACGACAACACCGAAGGCGATAATAAGGAATGAAACTCCTGATTGGGGAGTAAAGGGAAAGGTTAGCCCGAGAAAAACGCCGGCTATAGCCGCAAATACCATGGCAATAGCGAATGCAAATGCATACACTTGTTTCGTATTTATGCCCATTAATTGTGCCGCCCCCCTATCTTGAGAAGCGGCAATAATTGCCTTTCCCAGATAAGTCCTGTGTAAGAATTGATGGAGAAAAATCATTACTATAATACCTACGAAAAAGTCGAGAAGATACACCAGCGGCAGGTGTAAATCGCCAATAACAAAGCTTTTGAGCGTGTAGGACGTGGTAAGACCTCTGGATAGTGGAGTCCATAATATCTGAAAGAGATTTTGGAGGACGATGGAAATGCCAAAAGCAATTATCAGTGGCGCTTCCATTGATATAGTGAAGGCGTGGTTCAGGAGATATTTCTGAATAGCAAAACCGATGAAAAATAATACGGGTATACCTATAACCAGGCTCAAAATAGGGTCCAGACCCAGATACGTCATTATTGAAAAAGCCAGGTAGCTCCCCAATAATACCAGGTCTCCGTGAGCTACATTAATGAGCCTCATAACACCGAAAACTATAGACAGCCCCAAGGCAACCAGTGCGTATAAGCCACCAAGCATGATCCCCATAGTTATGGGAACAGCTAAATCAGTTAAAATATCCATCCTTAGCAAATCCTAAGCAATTTCATGCGCCAAAGTATGCTTTTCTAATCTTCTCCTCTTCTATTAGATCCTTCGTATCACCGCTCAAAACAATACGGCCGGCTTCTATTATATACGCTCTATCCGCTTCTTTAAGACTCCTTCTCACATTCTGTTCAACAACGATAGCAGTCATGCCCCTTGCACTAATATCTCTTAAAACCCTATACAGTTCATTAATAACTATAGGGCTGAGACCAAGAGATATTTCGTCAAAAAGCATTGCTTTCGGGTTTGACATCAATCCACGACCTATGGCCAACATTTGTCTCTCTCCGCCGCTAAAGGTCTTAGCGAGTTGATTCTTCCTTACTTTCAATATAGGGAAATGCTCGTAGACTTCCCTTAGGTTTTGGTTTCTTTTTGATCTGGCATTCCTATTGTATGACCCTATATCGAGATTTTCCAGGACGGTCATAACAGGAAAAAGTCGCCCTGCTTCCGGAACCTGACAAATGCCCAGCTCAACTATCTCGAAAGGTTCCAGGTTGGTGATATTATGACCATCAAATTCAATGGTGCCTTTTCGGGGATGGATGACACCGGATATGGCTTTAAGTAGGGTGGATTTGCCTGAGCCGTTGGTGCCGATGATTGCTACAATTTCTCCGGTCTTAACTGTCAGAGACACATCCCATAAGACTTGTAAGCCTCCATAAAATACATCTATATTGCTGACTCTTATTAATCCTTTTTTTGGCATTTCCCGCCTTGTCCTATCTTGCTTTTACGCCCTGAAATAATAATAATGACGGTTTATTCAGACTCGCCCAGATAGGCTTCAATGACCTTTTTATTTTGCATTACATCCTTTGGGATGCCTTCAGTGATTTTTTCCCCTGTATGCATGACTACAATCCTGTCAACAGCCTCGGTCATCACTTTCATAATATGTTCAATCAACAGGATTGTTATTCCATTTTCGTGTATATCTCTTAAAATCTCCAATACACGTGGGATTTCTGCCTCGGTTAAGCCTGCAGCAACTTCATCAATAAG
Organism: uncultured Desulfobacteraceae bacterium; assembly: GCA_964423495.1. GTDB lineage: Bacteria > Desulfobacterota > DSM-4660 > Desulfatiglandales > Desulfatiglandaceae > CAYRFN01. The sequence goes on along the minus strand of CAYRFN010000016.1, from coordinate 30,184 downwards.
CAAAAGCAACGGTTTCGTCGCTAATACCCTGGCCAGCTCAAGCCTTTTGAGAGCTACTACATCTATGTCTCTCGTAATCATATTTTTCTTTTCTGACAGGTCTAATTCATCCAATATTCTGGCAGCCTCCTTCTCGGCTTGATCCCTATGCAGGCCCCCTCCGTATATCGCCGAAGCAATGATATTTTCTAGGGCCGTTAGAGTTTTAAAAGGCTGCGGGATCTGATAAGTTCGGGCGATGCCGATGTGGCAAATCTTATGGGGGGGTAGGCCGGCAATATCCTTTCCTTTGAATTTGATTTCTCCGGAGTCCGGCCGGTGTACACCGGAAATAAGATTAATTAAGGTGGTCTTGCCGGCCCCATTGGGGCCCATCAGGCCTAAGACCTCTCCTTCATGAATGTCAAAACCAATATCTCTGACTGCTGTTAAACCGCCAAAATTCTTGGTTACGCCATATACTGATAACAGGGGGACTTCCAAATTGTCTCTCCCGAGTCAAATGAGCGATGTTATACGGGATACCTTTGGGCACACCACTCTCTCCGTTGAGAAATAACGCACTATAAGGTACCCAACCGGTTGAGCTTGCGCTATAAGCGCAAGCTCAACCCCATTTCGTCGGCTTGTTTGTGTCAAGCTAAGGGAGCGGGAATATCGGTTTTGCTTGTACAGGATAGAAGTCATGCTGGGAAAAGATCACCTTAAATTCCCATTTAACTGGCGTGTCTACCTTGAACCATTGCCCAAAACAGATGGGCATTCGGCTGAACTGAAACTTGTCGTATTTTGCCCGATGGCGAATCGTCATCATGTCGGTCTCACCTATCGCTTTATTAACCTTTTCCTTATCAAGTGTCCCTGCTCTTTCTATGGCATCTATAAGGATTTGTATCTGACAATAGCCCGATCCGACAAGCTGGTGCGTCGGCTGCCCCGTTGCATCCTTCCATCGTTTATCCAATGATACCGGAGTTGTATTACCGATACCCTTGGCCTGAATAGTTGGAAGCCACTCGATTAAACTGGTGATTCCCCACGGTAGATCGCCGCCCCAAGACATTATATCCGTATACATCATGGCAGCTTTCTCAGCGATAAGCACCTTGGGCTTGTAGCCCAATGTGTTACATTGTCGCCACATTGTTCCAAACCACGGTGCTGGAGCATTACCCAGAAGTATATCGCAATTATTGGCCTTCCACTTTCTTATCATGGGCGTAAAGTCCGTGGTGTCAAGCGGCGCTATACCCAGTTCTTTATCCGCATCTAAAACGTCAAAGCCGGCTTTTTGGATAGCTCCCGTAAAGGCACCGTACCAACCTCTGCCGTCCGGATCATCAGATGCAAAGGCCCCGACTTTTTTGTTGGTCCGGCCGGCGACTTGACCAAGGTAGGCCATCCAGACATCCATCATCGTATATCCGGGCACACTTCTGAAATCCCCAGGAGGGGGTGGCATACCGATAGCAAATCCGGACTCCCAGGTGTATTTCCAGGGTCCGGCAGCCTCCCGCAGGGCATTGTTTGGCTCAAAAGGACCGGCAAAAGCAAGAAATGGTGTCTTGCGCCTTTCAGCCGCGGTAGCCACGGCAGCAATTATCGGGGGCCATTGAGGGGAAGCTACAAGGAAATGCGCCTTTTCCTTGACCAGCAGGTCTTGAGCCAAAGTCCCTGCCTTAATTGGGTTGCTTTCGTTGTCAAGTATTACAAGCTTTACGGGTAGCTTGGTGTTGTATTCCTTTACATATATCCCGCCCAGCTTATTAATATCTTCAACAGCCGCCTTTAATCCAAAAGAGCCGCCTGAACCAAAACTGGCGGCAGGACCCGTCAAAGATATGGTAGCGCCAAGAACAATCTCCTTAGGCTTAGCCTTGCATTCCGGTGACGCTGCCATAGCCAGTGTGAAAACCACAATTAGGAAAAAAGCCCATACTTTACAAAATGTTTTTATCATATCCATCCCTCCTTTTTATGTTATGAGTGTTAATTACTCGGTCAACATTTTTCCTGGACTAATTTTTTAGGCTTTCTTGTATAATTGCATATCACCAAGATTTACATCTTTTTCAGTACTTATTGAATCTATTTTCTTGGCATAGTAACCCTCCTTCTCTATTATTAGAGAATACTGGCCCACCTCTAGGTTCTCAAACCAAAAATCCCCAAATCGGTCTGTTTCAGCAGTCAATTTCTCTCCGGTCTGTGAGTGGGCTATTGTGACATTCGCACCCTCAGTACACTCGTCTTCCTCAGGATCATAGACGGCACCGGCCACGAACCTCTTGGGTAAACCTATGTAATATACCCTTGGTTTAGCATTGTACTCCGCGTGTAATATTTCAGCCTTGTTTATATACTCCTGCAGATTACTCTCTTCTCCAAACCTCAACGCATCCGTGGGACAGGCGTCAACACATCGGGGCTCTTTCCATCCCTTATCCAAGAGGTGTGCGCACATGGTGCATTTCTGGGATATATTAAGATCATCATTAAAATAGATCGCCCCATAGGGGCACGCATCAACACAACCCCTGCTGCCAACGCACTTCTCCGGATTAATAAGGACGATGCCGTCTTCTCTCTTGTCAATGGCGTTCTGACTACAGGCCGCTATGCAGGGCGCCTCATCACAATGCTGGCAAATATCGTGCATATAGGCTACTTTGACCTTTGGCACGGTCCCCCTTATGATGTCGGTTACCTTCATCCAAAACTGACCCGTATCCGGCTGAGGTTTTGCATATGGCGCCCAATCGTTTCCCACATGCTCATCTTTGCAAACGATCTGACAATTATAACATCCGTTGCATCTTGAAATATCAACAATCATCACTTTTCCCATTTTTATTTACCTCCTGCAAAGAAATGACTGAACACCGGGACCAGCAGTTTTATGGAACGACCTTTTAAAAGCTTCTGGATATTTCTGCCTTAATTCATCTAAGTTGACCCGCTCAATCTCTGCCAGAAAGCCGCTGGTGGCCATCCCGGTTGTATTTTTAGAGGTGGTCTTGCCGGGTGTAATGGTGTTTATTGCTCCACCCCTATCAAGCTCGCCGGCAACTATCGGGTCATACTTCGCACCGTGATCAATTGATATTACGCCGGGCATTATCCTTTCCGTGATATACGCTCCACCCAGGACACCGCCCCTTTCGTTATAGATATTCACCACATCGCCATCTTCTATCCCTCGCTCTTCCGCATCTTTGGGATGAATCCAAACGGTATGATATTGATATCCATCAGGGCCTTTGACTTTACAAGTCTTTATTTCCCTGAACCAGGTAATGTCATCATGGTTGGCGTGAACTCCCCACCTCGGATGATTAGAGACGACCAGTATGGGATATTTCTTGGCCCTCTCGCAAACCAAGCTTTCCTGGTGTGTTTTCCCATAGGGTATCCACTTGGGATACGGCGGCCTCTCTTCGTCGTCAGGGAAGTGCTTGGCCAGCCTCTCAGAATAAATTTCAAGTTTACCGGTGGGGGTTGTTAAAGGGTGTTTTTCCGGATCTTTATAAAAGTCTCCCAGCCCAGGGGTGTCTTTACTCCATTCCGGATCCGTCGGTATGACATAATATTCATTTTCTTTAAACTTATCCCAGCTGACAAGTTCTGTGCAGCCGGAATGGTCGAAGCCGACCCTCATCCATTCCTCTGTGCTTTTGCCCTGTGTGATCTTTTCTTTCAAACCAAATCGCTCCGCTACCATGAGGGCGATCTCCCAGTCACCCTTGGATTCACCTAAAGGCGCGATACACTGTCCTTCGTAATTGATTGTCCGATATTGTCCGCTGAGGCCGTCCACCCCTATATCCAATTCCTCGAATTTTGTCCTTACGGGTAGAATCAAATCCGCAAAAAGACAATCATTTTCAAGCCAGATGTGCTGGGCCGCGATGAATTCTATCTTTGGGCTCAAAAAGGCATCGATACACTTGTTGCCGCCGTTCCAACATGTTATCCAGCAGGGTGAGTCGGTCCATATCATGTGTACCTCAGGGAAGCCCTCAACAGGATATGTGTATTTCTTGAACTGGTCTTTAACATCCTCGGCCAATAACGTCGTGCTATACCAACTGATCGGCGCATTAAGAATAGCGTCATGCACAAGATCCTTAGGAATAATCTGTTCCGGATATCTTGTAACGTCAAACCCTTTATAACAGGCAAATACTTGCGGCATGACCACCGGTCTTGGAATGGGCATCTCTGTGGTCTTGCCGAAAAACCCCCATTCCATCATCTTGACTTGATTGGCGCCCGGCTTTCCCAAACCCTGCATGGCCAGCAATACCACCTCCAGCCGAGCCGGTTCAGTCGAATAGGGGCCTCTGATGTATGAACCGCCATTGCCATGCAATGTTGAGGTAACCTTAGACGCCCATTCTCTTGCCAGTGCTTTTATAATTCTGGATGGCACGCCGCATAGCTCTGAAGCCCACTTCGGTGTCTTGGGAACCCCGTCCTCTTCGCCCATAACGTATTTTTTAAATATATCAAACCCAATGGTATGGGTATCCAGGTATTCCTGGTCATAAGTGCCTTCAGTAATCCAGGTATAGGCAATGGCCAGATGCATGGCCGCATCTGTGTTGGGCAGGATTGGAATCCATTTATCGGCATGGATCGCCGCAGAGTAATTCAGATCTGGGCACACAAATATCTGCTTTATTCCCAGCTCAGTAAACCAATATACAAAGCGGCTTGCTGACTGTCCCGACCACCCCCAGGGTGTAACCTCAGCATCACATCCCCAATGGAGTAAGACCTCGGTATTCTTTGCTACATCAGACATAAGATTGGTCTGCGGCGACATTCCTACGGGTTCACATCCCCACATATGCTTGGCGCCCCAATACCATCCCTCCCAGCTGTCCGGGTTTCTTGTTTGTTGGGTGTATCCACCCAAAAGCTCTAAAAGTTCTCTATGGGCGCCATGCCCGCCGTTTACAATCTTTGTCTCACCGTGTCCGTCCGACTGGGAGAATATCGCGTAGGGCCCATATTTATCCATGATCCGCCTCATCTCGCTTTCCATGAGGTCCAGGGCCTCATCCCATGATATCCTCACATAGCCGCTCTTGCCCCGGTTCTGAATATTCCGCTCTCCTTTCGGATCAAAATCCACCCTCTTCATGGGATATAAAAGCCTGTTAGAGGAGTAAACCCGTTTTTTATAGGCCAGAGCAAGAGGCGGCGGCAGCGTTTTCAAGGGCGGTTCATAGACCTGCCCTCGTGCTTCAATTTTCCAAGGTCTAAATTCCTCGGGCTTGTATTTACGGTCATAATGCAGAGGCCTGATCCTGACAATCTTACCATCCTTTACATCCACATTAGATAAATTCCCATCTACACCATTTCCGCAAAAACCAAGCCCGATCACATATGATCTCTCTTTCCCATTTTCCCCTATGGTTTTATCTTTCTTAGTCATATCTACCCCCTCTATTAGGTGAAAACCTGTTCTCCCTTTTCATTAACGAACATCATATCCTCCCTGTCTATAAAGGCTAACTTCAATTATATATATACAGGATGTTTGTCGCTGGGGTATGGTTCACACTCAAACAAGCTGGATTTGTAAAATATATCTATTTGAAAGGTTTTCGTTTGAACTGCTGCAACGCTTATAGAATAGAATGCGCATTTTCTCAAAAACGCCGATAATCGGTGGATAGAAACGGAATCTTTTAACATAAGCTTAATGTAAGCTTAATGAGTTTTAATACAAGATTTTGCTCTTTGTGTCAAGTGCAAAGAACCTATTTTTCGCCATACAGCATTCAAGATCTTCGTGACTGTTCAGGAGTAGGAAGTCAGGAGCCGGAATCTGGCATAGAAACTCACCCCTGAAAGAATGAAGAGGCATTATCCCGCATCAGTATCTCGGCCTTATTCTTTCTGTTTCCACGAAGTCACAGACAGTGCGGCCCCGATCCTCTTTGACCACAACCTTGTAAACATCCTTTGCCTCCTGCCACGAGATCTTCCCGCTGAGCACGTCCTCCATGACAAGATTGATATGCCGGTATTCAGGTCTGTCCCGTAATTCCTTTCTTAATTTCTCCGTGGCCTTATAATCCACCTCAAAGGTATCAGGGTCCATGACCACACCATAGACGTTTCTTGCCCGGCCGATTGAGACTTTCATGTCTTCCACATCTTCCCTGACCATCTCCGGGTCTCGATCAAAGGGGCTGCCCCAGCCAGCACCGCCGGTACCCTTGCTGATCAGGACATCCCCCGGATAGACGTTTGTCATATCAATGCATTTAAAAATCTCCAGTTCATCCTGCCCCTTCCTCTGGAGATACATCTCCGGAAGGGGGGCAGGCGGAGCCCCATTTTGACCCATCTGGGGGAATAGCTCCCCACTGCTGTTTCCGCTCATCATGAGGTTTTTGTTCCATGGAAGGTCTTCATTCTCTCTCTCACAATAATTGCCCGTCGCACCTGTAAACTGACCGGCACCCTCCGTGTCAGGCTCAAGCCTTACAGTACGGTAGTGCATTGGGAAAAAAAGCTCGGTGTGCTCTACGGAACCTCTGTACAGCACGCCGCCCGTGGTGTGACCCCCATATCCTTCCCAACCGTCAAATCCCTTTACCGCCCCGGTCCCGCCACCTTCAATAAACGGTGCTGTAAAGTATTCTTCCTGCAATCCCGTTCTGGGGTCAACGGTCGGAAACCTCCCCATCGTATCCGGGCAGAAATGACGGCTCCATGACCCCACGGCCTTATCCGGTGCGGCCTTGCCCAGGGCCTGAAGGGTCACCTCGCAAATTTCAGTCCCGCTGGTGCAGGCACAGGCCCCATAGGTATGGGGGTATGTCGGGTTAACCACCTTACCCTCGGGAGCGATGATCGTAATGGGCCGCATGGTACCGCTGTTACGAGGGATGCTCGGGTCCATGGTCAGAAAAAGACCCAAGGATGTAAAACATTGGGTATTACCAAGAGGACTGTTTACAAAATCCACCTGAGGATTGCTGTCAGAATAATCAAAGATCATTTCATCGCCCTTGACCGTCAGTTTCACCCTGATCCATACGGGTTCATCAGGGGTGCTCCCGTCCCAGTCAACGGCTGTCTCACCGTAATACTCGCCATCCGGGATCTTGCGGATCTCTGCGCGCATCCCCTCCTCGCCGGCCCTGAGCATCTCTTCAAAGCAGGCCCTGATGGTTTCCAGGCCGTATTTATCAATTAACCCGCATAACGCCTCCTCCCCCATCCCAAGGGACCCGTATATGGCCATATTATCCGCACGAACGCCGGCGGCATTTCTCACATTTCTCAGGATCAGACCGTAGAGCTCCTCATTCACCACACCCTTGCGTATAATCTTCATGGGAGGGATGTTCAGACCCTCCGCAATGCAATCGTAGGCACGGGGAAAATAACCTCCGGAAAGGGCCCCTCCCGTATCCATCTGGTGTCCCCTCAAATAACCATAACAGACCAGCTCATCATTATAATAAAAGGGTCTGAAAAAGGTCCAGTCAGGCAGGTGGCCGCTTTTGATGATGTGTGAGTCATTGGCAATGACAAGATCCCCGGGATCCATCTTCCCAATGCGTTCTATGATAATCTTTGATGGAATCTCAGCCACCAGAGAGTGAGAAGGCAAAAAGTCGACCTGGGTCAAGATCTCTCCCTTTTCGCTAATGAATTGGGGGCCTAAGTCCTGCACCATCCCCATAACAAAGCTCTGGGCTGCATACATCACCCTGTATCCGATTTCACTGGTGATCGTTAATAATCTTCTCCAAACAACCGACAGGGTGACCGGATCAATACTTGATTCATGTATGTTTTGACTCATTTTGAAACCTCCATTCGTTCAAAAATCAATGTTTGAGGACTTCTTCACAGATGAAACACTGTTTTCCAATTAAACCTTAAACGTAAGGTAGTCCCCGTATTCGCCAACACGCATCTTATTTCCAGGAGGGATCACGATCGTGGTCATTGTCTCTTCTATGATACATGGCCCTTCAAGGATATTGCCCTGCGTGAGCTTGTCTCCATCATATATCGTCGTTTCCACAAATCCATCACTCTCTTCAAAATAGGCGTCCCGCTTGCCCTTCAAGGCGCCTGAAGGATCTTCACTACCCTTTTCCAGGGGTTGAAGTTTCGGGGCGGATATCTTGCCGATGGCTGTCGATTTCCAGGCTATGAAATCGATGGGATAATCCTTGTCCGAGTACCCGTACAACTCATTGTGCCTATCATGGAATGCTGCAATGCCCTCCTCAATACCCTTTTCATTGATCGGGCCGCTCGGCCACTTTGCTTCGATCTCGCGATATTGACCATGATACCTCACCATCATGCTGCGCTCCAGGGCCCGCAACTCTTCGGGAACACCTTCCCTTTCCAGTGTTGCAAGACCATCAGACTCCATTTCATCATACAGGTTCTTGAGTCGCTCAAGATCCAAATCCTTCGTAGAGGTTAAATAGAACCTTGAATAATCATGCTTCAGGTCAGCGCCGGACATACCGAAGGCACAATAAACAGGGGCATGCTTTGGAATCATGACCTTTGAAATGTCCAAATCTTCCGCTATTTTTATGGCATGGGCCGGGCAGGCGGCCCCGGCAGCGCAGATCGTAAAATCACGGGGATCATATCCCTGCTGAGTAAAGGTCTGCCGTGTCCCGTCCGCCATGGTCGAATTGATAATCTTGTATATTGCGGCCGCCGCCTCCACAGGGCTCATCCCAAGTCGGTCGGCAACCTTCTCCTTGATGACCTTCTCTGCCAGATCTTTTCTCAAAGACATCTTGCCCCCAAGAAAATAATCGGGAGAGATATACCCCAGAACCACGTTTGCATCGGTCACCGTGGGTTCCTCTCCGCCCCTGTCATAGCATGCAGGGCCTGGAACGGCCCCCGCGCTTCGAGGGCCGACATGGAGGGTTTTGGAGACATCAAACCAGGCGATACTGCCCCCTCCTGATCCTATGGTGTGAACATCAATCACGGGCAAGGAGAACCTGTTGTCTGCGATCATCGATTCCGTCTTGGTTAGAAATCGACCCTTATCAATGATAAGGATATCATAACTGGTCCCACCCATATCAACGGACAGGATGTTGTCCTCACCATATAATCCCCCGATCATGGTCGCGGCTGACGGCCCCGCCGCAGGGCCCGACAGGGCCAGAGTGGCAGGGGTATCCAAAGCGACCTTCCAGGTCCCCATGCCACCGTTGTTTTGCATAAATAAGAGTTCGCCCTTGAACCCCTCTTTTTGGAGCAGGTCTCGAAGATTGTGAATATAGTCATTGATGATAGGCCTAATGTAGGCATCAATAACCGCCGTACTGGTTCGCTCATATTCTCCAATCATGGGCAGGATGGCGGATGAGATGGAACAGGGGGCCTCCGGAAAATCCTCCTTGATGATCTCCTCTATTCGCTTTTCGTGGGAGTCGTTCAGAAATGAAAAAAGGAGGGCCACGACAATGGCCTCCACGCCCTGTTTCTTGAGATAGGCTACGGCCTCATGGACACTATCCTCGTTAAGAGGGATCAGGACCTCCCCTCTCTTATTGATTCTCTCTTCCACCTCTACTCGAAGACGGCGGGGGACGAGGGGCCGGGGAAAGGGCATCCTCCAGTCGAACATATCCACTTTAGGCGCCCTTCTTAGTTCAATCACATCCGGAAACCCCTTTGTACAAATAATACCCAGTTTGGGGCCCTGCTTGGTAATTACGGCGTTCGTGCCAGCCGTGGTGCCGTTGACCATCATTGTCGCCTGGGCTAATAACTCTTTACGGTCTAATCCGCAAAGATTTGCTAAAGCGCCAATCGTATCCATGGTGCCGGTGGTCAGGTTCTCCGGTGTGGTCGGCGCCTTTGCGGTAAATAGGTTTCCGCCGTCATCCACACATACCCCATCGGTAAATGTGCCTCCCGTATCAATCAATATCCGATAAGACATTTATCCTTCCTCCTCATTTTTAGCTTAAATAGGCTTGCTTATGTTTTTATTAGTGAGAGCCGGGGAGCCTGCAAAGAAAACAAAAAAATAAAATTAGGTTTCATTTGCACTAAACTATTTTTTACTATTTGATGATATTCCGCGTGTCAAGATTTTATCTCATATTTTATCTCATATTTTAATCATTTATTTATCCCGGTAAAATATGGGATTTGTTGTTGAGATAGGGATATTAGACCTCATTTCATTATACTGGATTGACGCCCTTATAAAGATTCCTGCACGCCTGCTTCCTCCGGTCTCGTTCAAATCAAAACAACAACCTAAAATCATTTGACATGGGTAATAAAACAATGTTAGCCGTCCTAAATAATATCAATTTTCGAGGAAATATTATATTTTCCATCCAAGAAAAGGAGGTTATGAAATGAAAGTAGATCTTGGAGAAAAAGTAGCTGTGGTCACCGGCGGAACCAGAGGCATCGGCCTGGCATGCGCGGAACAGTTAGCCGCCAGCGGGGCAACGGTTGCAGTCGTCGGCGTTCAGCCGGAAACCGTCGAAAAAGGCACTGAAATCGTGAGCAAAAAAGGTAAGGCGCGTGGTTACCAGCTGGACGTGTCTGATGTGCCGGCTATCGCTCCAATGATAGAAAAGATCAGAAAGGATCTGGGTGAGATTGACATACTTGTTTGCAGTGCCGGTGTTGACCTTCACGCACCCACGCTCGCGGTTAATATCACCGAAGAGGATTGGGATAAGTTGCATACCGTAAATGCAAAGGGATTATTTTTCACTAACCAGGCCGTAGCCAGTCAGTCGATGATTCCGCGTAAAAACGGCTCCATTATAAATATAGGTTCCACAGTCGGACTGGTTGGGGCCCCCAATTGCATGGCCTATAATACAAGCAAGGCCGTTGTATCACAAATAACCCGTTCAGAAGCCGTTGAATGGGGGAAGGACAATGTTCGGGTCAATTGCGTCGCACCCACATGGGTAGAGACAGACCTGTCAAGACCTTTGCTGGCCCTCCCGGGGTTTATGGAACACGAGTTGACCAAGATTCCCATTAACCGCATTGCAAGGCTGGATGAAGTCGGGGCTGTCGTGTGTTTTCTTGCCAGTGACTTGGCAACCATGGTAACAGGCATTCAATTCCCCGTAGACGGCGGTTGGACTTGCCAGTAAAGCCTTATTCTTTTAGATAATAACCTGCTGGGATCCTGGGGCATTATAATACTATCATCCTTACTTATAGATTCGAAAATGGCCTTTCCCAATTTGAATAGGCTGCATGCCGAGATGGGCAAGGCCGTCTATTTGGGAGCCTTGCAGTATATTCCATTATATTAGACAAGAGGGAATATCGCGGAAAACATCACGTGCTTACGACGAGGATTGGGAACCGTCGTAAGCCATATTATTGAATACTTGGTCAGACACTCTTTGCCTGTCAAAGGCAAAGGGGGAGTGTCCACTATCTGCTCATTAGAAATCACAAGGAGGGCGCGATGCCTGATCTGCCTGAGAGAATGATGGCTGTCCGTTTGTTTGAGTATGGCGATCCGTCTGTCCTAAAGTATATTGAGGTCCCGATGCCCGAAATTGAACCCGATGAAGTTCTAATTCGGGTGCGGGCCACTTCCGTCAATAATTGGGATTTGAACTACCGCAAAGGTTTGCTGACGGCGCCTCCTGGCCGACCACCGCTCCCTTTGCCATTTCAACTCGGAAGAGAGACTGCCGGTGAAGTGGCTGCTGTAGGACAAGAAGTGAAAGGCTTTCGACCTGGCGATAGGGTCGTTGCCATGACTTGCCCGGCGTGTGGGCACTGCGAATACTGTATGAGAGGCCTGGATAATCTGTGTATAAACACCGTGTTGCCCGGCCACCAACGCTTCGGGGGATATGCTGAGTATGTGGCTGTTAAAGAGGTCAATTTACTCCACGGCCCGGACTCCCTTCCCTTTGAGAAGCAGGGCTGCTGCCTTTGGTCTTACGGTACTGTTTGGCACATGGCTGTGACCCGTGGTGGTCTGCAATCAGGTCAAGACGTTCTGATAACGGGGGCAAGCAGCGGGATGGGTACAGCGGCTGTCGAAATTGCACGTCTTGGGGGAGCTCGTCGTATCTTTGGTACCACAGGCTCGCAAGAAAAAATCCAACGCCTTGAGGAAATCGGGGTGGATTACGCCCTTAATTACCATGAGGAAAACGTGCCAGAGCGGGTAAAGGAGGTGACAAATGGCGCTGGAGTGGACCTGGCATTGGACAACGTCGGCGGCGAAATGTTCACCATGGCCATTGAATGCCTGCGAATGGACGGGACCGTGGTATCTGCGGCCAAACACGGTGGCCGCTATGTAAAACTGGATCTCCTCCTGTTATACCGGAACCATCTCAATGTGTTCGGAAGTCGTGCGGCTACCCGTAAAGAACAGGCCCTTGTCTTGGATCTTGCTGGCCAGGGACTGATCGACCCTGTAATCGATCGTGTTTTGCCTTTGAGTGAAGCGGCGAAAGCACACCGTATCATGGAGGGGCAGGAGCACTTTGGAAAGATAGTGCTTGTCCCATAATACAAAGCGTCCATTAAATTATAAATTGAGAACCGAATGCCTTTTTATCTTCCCTGCATGCCAGACTAAGCGCGCATAGATGCAGCAGGAGCCCTTCAACATATCATTTTCCTGTTACGCCTGTTTCAGCCCTTTTTTAATTCGCCCGTATTTTTACTCGATAACAGCTAACGCTTCAACCTCTATCAACTGATCCTCATTGGCAAGACAGGCAACCCCAATAAGAGTATCGGCTGGAGTAGAAAAAGACTGGAGATAGTCAAAGTCCACCTTGTTTCTAATATATTCTTTCATAACATCGGCGACAACATATGTGTTCACCTTGATAACGTTATCGAAGGATGCTCCCGCCGCCTCCAGCGTAACCCTTAAGTTCCATAGAACCTGTTGCATTTGGCCTTTTACATCTCCTTTGCAGACAATGCTGCCGTCAAGATCGTTTGGTACTACTCCGGCAATGAAGATAAAACTCCCCACTTCCCTGACTTTAACTCCCGGAGAATAGGGTGCGTATGGATTCGCTAATGTTGGGGTTTTAATTATTTCTTTTTTCATCTATCCCTCCTTTATGCGAAAAATAGTGTGCCAAAAACAGGGGCGTGAAAGACAAAGACATCCATCAACTCCGTCCATTAAAAGCTAAAGTACCCCAAGTAAGTTTCCAGTTCTGGATGGAAAACTATTTCATAATCTGTGGCAACAAGAGGACCAAGGGGGGGAAAATTATGAGCAATACCATCACAATCAAATCCAGGCCCAAGAAAGGGAGGGCGGCCCGATAGATATCAGCCATCGTGACTCCTGGGGAGACCCCCTTCATCACAAACAAAGACAACCCGAAAGGTGGAGAGGTCCCCGCCATCTCTATATTAAGCAGGAACAGCACAATGAACCAAATGGGGCTGTAACCTAGAGCCTTGATTGCCGGAACGAATATGGGCAGCGTGATCATCATGATGGAAACCACGTCCATGAACCCGCCGAGGAACAGGACGACCACCTGCATGGCGATAACGACGAAGATCGGGGACACAGGAAGCCCTGAGGCGAGTTCCGTCAAACCGGCGCTTGCACCGCTGAATGCCAAAATCTGGCTGAAGGCCGTAGAGCCGCATAGGATAAGAAAAACCATGCCTGTGAGCGAGATTGTGCCGAAACAGGACTTCTTAATCACCGTCCAGTTCAGTCTTCCATAGCAGAGAGACAGGATGATGGTGCCCATGGCACCGGTGCCCGCTGCCTCGGAAGGGGTAGCCACACCGATGAAAATCACCCCAACGACCAGGAAGATGATAAGCCCTTGGGGAATGACATATTTTAACGTCTCTTTCACTCTTTCAGAGAGGGGCACGGCTTCCACCCCATAGACCGGTGCAAGAGAAGGCTGGAGCCAGCAGCGAATGATAATGTAGATGGCATAAGCGGCAGCCAGCATCAGGCCGGGAATGATAATCGCTATGAGGGTTTCGGCAATGGATATTTCCGCTATGGCACCGGCAAGGACTGCAAGGGCGCTCGGCGGGATCATCATGGCCAGGCCGGAGCTTCCCAGAATGGGACCGGCGCTCATGGGGATCTTGTATCCGTGCTCCTTCATTTCCGGCATGAGAACCGCCCCCAAAATGGCTACACTGGCTAGGCTGGTTCCCGTGAGCGCGGAAAACAGGGTCCCTGCCGCCACGGCCAGCAAGCTCAACCGCCCCGGAATGCGGCCGAACCATTTTTCCAGAACCTTGATCAAGACCGGCCCTATGCCCGAGTGAAACATTACCTCGCCCATGAGAACGAATAAAGGAATGGGAAGAAGAATAAAGGTGTTCAAGCTTGTATAGATGCTCAGGATAAGACTTTCCACACCGGTGGTGCCGAAGAATATCACCGTACCTGCGATGTTAATGGCAACAAAACAGAAAGCAACTGGCAGGCCTGTTGCCATGAGGATAACCAGGCTGCCGAATATAATCAAAAGGATCAAATACCATTCCAAAAGAATTACCTCTTTAGTTGGGACTCATGGGGTTGAATCTGCAAGCTCGTAAGTTCCTGAAGAATGTCCAGCGCCTTTCGCAGGGACTGGATGAACAACAAGAGAAAACCAAATGGAATAATGGCCAAGAGGAGGCCCTTGGGGAGTCTCAGAAGCGTATTGGTGAAGTAATGGGTTAGGTAGAGGTCCAAGGCCACTTTTGTGCCATAGAAAAAAATGATGAGGCAGGCAAGGGCGGCCAAAAAAGAGGTAATCGCTCTGAGTACAATCCGGGGTTTCGGGCCGAACTGTTCAAGTAACAGGTCCATCTTTACGTGCCCGTCTCTTCTCAGTATCCAAGCACCCACCAAAAAAGGGGTAACCAGCAAGATGATGCTGGAGATTTCAACCACCCAGGTGGTTGGGGAATTAAAAAAGTACCTGGCGACCACCTCGTAGCAGACTATGCACAACATAAAGCAGATAAGGATACTCGAAAATGCGGCCAGGATGTCGAGGACGCGATCAAAAATTTTTTCGGCTCTTTTAATAAACTTCATGTTTACTCAGCATTTCATTTGATCCCGCGGGCCTGGATCTTAGTGCGTAATGGCTCGCCCATATATGGAGAAGGGTGGAGGGGAGTGAAGGCGCGAGCGTAATCCCTGGCGGCACTGCCGCCAAATGAGGCTCTTTGGCCTCACGAGGAGACCGAGGGTTAAAACCGGTCAAACACGACCGTTAAGTGACCCCCGGCAAATCCGGGGGTTTACCTAATGGATTATTATCTCCTTAGATGCTTTCTGTATTCCTTGACGAGGTCGGCCGGGTATTTCTCTTCCGCCTCTTTCCAGGGCGCCTCTATGGCTGTATTGGAAAACCATTTCGACATATCCGGAGATAGCTTGAAGAATTCAATTCCACCTTTCTCCAAATTTTGCCTGTCCTCTTTCACATGTGCACTCCAGGCTGGGGGGACCGTCGTCTCCATTTCGCTCATAACCTCACGCAAAAGATCTTGCAGGTGCTTGGGCAGGCTGTTCCATTTTTGCAGGTTAATTAAGATGGCCTGGGTGCTATTAAAAAATGGCTCGTCGATGATATATTTTGCCTTTTGATATGTGCCGACCGCTAGAAAAACGCTAAGTCCGGCTATATGGGCTTGAACCACTCCCCGCTCCATAAGGGGAAAATAATCCTTAAGTCCCCTTATGGTCTGAGGAACCATACCCAGACCTTTGAAGAAGGCGAAAAACGGGGGGCTTCCGGCGATCCTATTCCCCTTGAATTCCTCCTTAGTCTGAAACTTCTTCTTGCTTAAGATCCAAAAAAACTTTTCCGGATCGGGGATTGGGTTTCCCAGATAATAAATGCCGACCTTCGCACACCTTTCCCGAAAGAAGTCATCGGCCCCCTTCTTTCGCAGTTCAATGGGCGTGAATTCCGCGGCCCGAAATAGATCGGACCCGGGCACCAGACTTGGAAAAAAAGTGTAGCTGGTAAGGCACATATCCACATGTCCTTTTTTGACAGCGATAGGCTGGTCAAAAGTAGGAATCACCTCCGGCCCCCCCTTGACGGTTATTTTTAGCTCCCCCTTTGCCTTTTCATTGACTCTGGAAACTAAGAACTTTTTAACAACCACGGACTCGAAGACCGGCGCGGGTCCGAAATGGACCATGGTAAGCTCAATCGGCTCTTTTGCCAACGCCTCGGGCTGGCCCCAAACACCGAAAAGGAAACCGGTTACTGGCAACATTATCAAAATAAAAAAAATAGCTCTTTTCATCTCTTCCTCCTTTCCTTCCGCTTGAAATCACAAGGGCTTTCATGCGGAAAAGTTGCTTCTTAATTCGGGGGTCGACGGGCTTCTGAAACAAAGTCTCAATTCAAAGATTCACCGCACTGCACGGCATGGTTTAAATCAGGTTGATAAATAGAGTTGGACCTCCCTTCAAAGGATTTTATTCTAGACCCTTCACCTCCTTTCTGTGATATTCCGACGAGCTTTGATAAGAGTCTTAATAATCTCATCAAGGCAACCCCTCATTCACCTCGAAATCGCTCTATTAATACCAAGTTCCGGGTGATGAAGTCAAATAAAGAATGAAATGTATAAGGCACTCTCAATAGTTAATCGAAAGTATTTTAGAAGTGGGCTGACAATTAATTTATAGGGGCTATTGGTGACATAATCTGATATTTCTTATGATATTAGATGGTTACATGCGGATATCCTGGACTAATATTTTTGTATGTCCAGCCGTTCTGGTGAAAAATACTACTATATTTTACGCTTTATTCAGGATTATCTCTCCCAGGTAGCGGTCACACCCTCGGCGCATTCATCTATATCTCCAAACACCACGGGCGCCACCTATAAAATGCCTGGCTATCTTTTGGAGGTCTATAGTATCAATGGCTGGTAATACATACCATACGAAGATATTGGGAATAAGGCAGGAGGAATTTATCAAAGAATATACTTAAAAGTGAGGGAAGCGGAAAAACAAGAAGCTTAAAAATAGTGATTATATTTTAGCGTTGAAAAATTTATAATTAGAAACCCGCCTTTTTATAAGGGTGGTTTCTAATTACCTTATCTACCAACCACAACCGAGAAGAACCCTACTGGGTATAAGGCCTCTTGGCCGGAATATGCATCACAGAGGGGCGGCAAACCACGTTTGGAAGAACGCCTCCTATGGTAATAGTTTGGTTGCCCCTTTCTTGTATTATCTTTGACAGCTTTTCCATGGTGCCAAATTTTATGACCTCGTTTATGCAGTGTTTGACGCAGCTAGGTTCTTCGCCTCTGCCGACACGTTGGATGCACATGTTACACATTTGAACTATATCTTTCTCAGGGTTGTACTGCGGTGGAACCGGATAAGGACACGCGGGGATGCAAGCTTTCTTGCAGAAATCCTTATCGGTGTTGCGACATTTCTTTTCGTTGACCAGTGTTATTCCGTGTGCATCCTTAACGATCGCTCCTGCTGGGCACGCGGCCGCACAGGCAGGGTTCTCACAGTGCATACACATAACGGGCAGATACTCCGTGATAAGCCTTCGTCCCACTTTCTCTGGTCCAATAGTCAATACTTGTTTCAGTCGTGGTCCCACGGGGAGTTCATTCTCCTGCTTACACGCGACCTCACAGGCATTACATCCCTGACATCGGTCAAAGTCTATGAGCATACCGTACTTTTCCATTATTCTACCTCCTCGACTTTGTATATCTTACAAAGCAGCCCTCTCAGCGTGGGAGAGCCTATCCCAGGATCATAGGGGGAGTCAAGTGTCACAACGTTAATACTCGATTCCCATATTCCATGATCAGGGCCAGGCTTCTCAGGATACCACCAGCGCACGGCGTGAACAACTCTCGGATCAATGCCTAACGTAATTTTGGCCTTTTGCTTCACTCTTCCGCGCTTGGTTTCGATCCACACCCAGTCTCCTTCCTTTATCCCATATTTTGAAGCTGTATCCGGATGGATTTCGATCAAAGGTTCTGGGTAGATTTCACGTAGCCATGGTATATTTCTCTGATCTGTATGATAATATACTGGTATTCTTGAGCCGGTGATGAGAACAAGAGGGTATGATCTGGCGATTGTACTTGCGCTTAATGGGCTTTCCGGGCCATCCACATACTCAGGCATTGGTGGGTAACCAAGTTCTTTAAGCCTCTCAGAGTAAAATTCAAATTTACCCGAAGGGGTGTGGAAAAGACCTTTCTCATACTTTCTCCAAACCATGGGCTTCCTTATTATTCCAACCTTTTTAAATTCTTCCCAAGTTACACCTGTAGGCTTTAATAAGAAGTCGAAAGCTTCTTCTATGGTGTCCCAGAATCCGCCTATCTTCATCTTTTTCGCCAACTCATTATATATCTCAAGCGCCGATTTTGATTCACCAACCTGCACTGCCTTCACCCATGCGAAAACTGCCATTTCATCCTTATCCCAGAACTGAAGATGTTCTAGGGGTGTAGTAAACCAACCGACATCGCTTTTTTCAGGCCAAGTAGCATTGGGAAGGACGATGTCAGCCATTTCAGCGGTTGGCGTCATGAAGAAGTCCCCGACGACGAGGAATTCAATCTTCTCTAAAGCTTCTATCACCGCTTTGGTATTTGGAAGACCAACCACAGGATTGTGAGCCATCCAGAAAATTGCTTTGACTGGATATGGTTTACCGGTCGTTATAGCCTGCCACAGGGGCGGTCCCTCTAGGACGAAGTTAGGAGGACCCCACTCGTGACCACCAATAAGCTTGGCTCCCCCGACTAGAGCTTTAGCGCGCTGTTCAGGCGTCAAGGCGTCATGTTCGCAATAGAGGAAGAAGCCACCAAGAGGGGGGACCCATAATATGTTTCCACCTGGGACGTCTACGTTACCCGTAAGGGCCGCCATAATATAAATTGCGCGTTGAATTTGCCAAGAACCCATTTGCTGTTCCGCGGCCACTCCCGGGGCAATGCATGCTGGCTTAGTTGTTGCGTAGAGTCTGGCAGCCTCCCTTATCTTACCGGCTGGGATCCATGTGATTGGCTCTGCCCATTCCGGCGTATATTTTTTGACGTGTTCTTTGAGCTCGTCGAATCCGTGACACCATTTCGTAACGAACTCTTTATCGCAAAGTTCCTCGCCAATTATTGTATGAATCATGCTCAAGGCTAGGGCAGAATCACCTCCAGGTCTAATCTGAAGCCAGATGTCTGCTCTTGAAGCCAGCTTAGTAAGTCTTGGGTCAATGACTATGAGCTTGCTGCCTCGTTCAAAGGCGTCGAAGATGTACCGTCCTAGGCTAGGGTGTGAATGTATTTCGTTTCTCCCCCATGCTACTAAGCAATTGGTTGCGGTATAGTGAGGATCGAGAGGTGCAGGAATGCCAATGTTATAGTACCCAGCGACACATCGAGGACCCATACAAAAATGCATCGGGTCATTGGCATTAGGAGTCCCAAGATGGTTGCAAAATCTTGCGCTCCAGTCGTTATGATTCCGCCCTGTCCCAATGCCTGAAACAATCGCTTCAGCTCCATATTTTTCCTTGATCTCTAGCAGTTTTGTAGCTATCTCGTCAAAAGCGTCATCCCAGGATATTCGCTCCCAATTTCCTTCTCCACGCTTCCCAACCCTCCTTAAAGGATACTTGAGCCGGTCAGGATGATGAACCAGTTGTTTAATTGCCAAGCCCTTTGGACAGAGGGTGCCTTTACTTGTAGGGTGGTCTGGATCGCCTTCGACCCTTATTATCTCATTATCTTTGACATGTAGCTGTACTCCGCACCCACCCCGACAAGAAAAACAGAACGTCTTAACTATTTTCTCTTCTGAGTACACAGGGGATCTTTTCATGTTAAACTCCTTTTACCTCCTTGTTAATATTAACCTACCGCTTGGTTGCCTTTTAAACACAAGTTGGACTTCGTTTAGCATTTGACTGGCCATTTCTCAGTAGAAAAATAATCTCAATGTATGAAGGAAACGGCGACCTGGAGGAGTAGCAGGATGATCATTACTCCCTTCATTAGGCAGTCTCCCACCTCTTATCTCCAGACTGTTTTTATTCAGCATGCCATGCAGACAAATGATTTTGATTATTTCTTGGGTGGCAAATGAAGAATCTCTCTGGCTTCCGCAGGAGTGGCGATCTCACGTCCGAGTTCCCTGGCAATCCTCACAACCTTTTCAACCAGCTCCGCATTACTCTTTGCCGGCACCCCTTTGGACAGATAGATATTATCTTCAAACCCTACCCTAATGTGTCCTCCCATGATTATGGCCATGGTTGTCATGGGAAATTCATCCAATCCAACGGCACAGACCGACCACGGTGACCCTTCCGGGATACAATGGGCCATGTGTATCAGGTTATCCACTGTAGCCGGAATCTGGCCTAACACCCCTAAAACAAGTTGGAAATAAGGGGGCTCTTCAATATGCCCCTGTTCGGTCAGAAACTTGGCGTTGTTGATCATGCCCACATCATAGCACTCGATCTCCGGTTTGACACCATGCGCCTTCATGGTATCGGCCATATAGACCATGTCCGCAAAACTGTGGACCATGACAAAGTTCAAAAGGAATGTCTGTTTCTTGCGGTTATATATATCAATCACTGGCGAACCGGCATTAAAGGATGCCAGGTCCGGCTTTGATTTGGGATTTTTTGCCAAGTCGGGAACAATGGAGATTCTTCCCTCCACACTCTCCTCATACTGCTTTTTATAAAGCCAGTCTCCATCGACCCTCTTCGCACAGCCCCCTGTGGTGACGTTGATAATCATATCACACTGCTCTCGAATGGGAATGATCGCCTCCTTAAAATACGGGACCTTCTGTTCGGGCTGGAAAGTTTCAGGATTTCGAGCGTGGATATGAACGACGGACGCTCCGGCATCATAGCATTCAAGGGCGGCCTTAACCTGTTCTTTGGGTGTTTTGGGAAGGTAGGGATTATCCATGGGCGAGGCTCCCCCTGTGATCGCCGCCGTTACGATTAATTTTCCCATACACATCCTCCCGCCTTTATGCCCTAATTTTTCAAAGCAACAATACCGGCATCCTCAAAAACTTTTCTACACGGCCTCAAAGGCCTGAATCTCTTTTAGATGGTCGAGCATCCTAAAGTAAAGCCTGTCCCTTTTTTTCAATATCTCGATTTCACTTCGGTTTGGATAATCGTAAATACCCTTTGATGTTTTGGCCCCGAATTCTCCCCGCTTCACTTTCTCTTCAATAAAAGGGCTCTTCACGCCAAAGTTCTGCATGATATCATTGATAAGATCCAGGCCTGTAAAATCCAGGGCCTGGACGATACCCACAATGGGGAGTCTGATCCCGAGCGTATGTTTTATGGCGAGATCAATATCCCCAGGAGTGGCCCACCCGTTGTCTATCATTTCAAAAACCGTCTTGTTCACGGCATTTTGAATCCGGTTGACGATAAAGGCGGGGACAAATTTTTTTAGAACAACGGGCACCTTGCCGATACTTTCCATCAATCGCACGGTATAGGAGAGAACCTCGGAGGATGTCATCTTTCCTGGAATAACCTCAACCAAAGGAATGATATGGGGAGGCGAGAACCAGTGCGTGATCACAAGGCGTTCCGGATAATCAATTTCTGCCAGACCAAAAATATCCAATCCGGATGTATTGCTGGCAAGCAAGGTCTCCTTGGAACACAGCCTGTTTATTTGCGAAAACACGTCCTTTTTTACCTTGGCTATTTCAGGCACCGCCTCGATGACGATATCAACCTCACTGACGGCTTCAACCAGATCCGTCGTCGCTTGAATACGCTCTAAAATACCGGGGATCTCGTCCTCAGATAAGCGCTCAAATTCAACCAATGTCTCCAATGTCGATTTAATGAGTCTGATTGCGCGCCCAAGGCGTTCATCTGTCAGATCACAGAGTCTAACGACATAACCGTGTTGGGCAAAAACCTGAGCAATCGAATGACCCATGACACCGGCTCCCAACACAGCAATATTTTTCATGTTATTCGTACTCATATTTTACCTCTGGGCAACGCAACGGGTGAAAATGTTTGCGCGGACAAAACACAAATACTAATGAAACACTCCTTGGATTCTACAGGTTCTGCTACATCGTGAGGGGTACAAAATAGTTCAAAAAGGTCAGCAGAGCATTCAGGCCGGTTAAAAGCTTATGACTCTTTCGATTTCAAGGCCTATTATGACATTGTTTCATTTATTATTAAGGCTTGGAATTAACGTGATTGGGGTTAATATTTAAAAATATCATCACAGTAGATAATTTTCATTCGATTTTTGGTTACTATATCGGCCTCTATTCTGAAGTCAAGTTCTTTATTAAGCCTGACATTTTATCCTCACGAGCCCAATTAGGTTTGAAGTGCTTTTTTAGGGCTTTTTAAACCCTCTCGATTGCGTATTCTCTCTTAATGTAGGTGACCAAATTTAATATAATTTTGAATGAATCTGATAAATATGTTTTCATTAACTCTATATCATTGCCACTAAAATGAACACTGATGACGCTGGTCCATTGACTAAAAATCCTTTGACAAGCCATGTGATCGATATTAGTTGTTCGGTATCAAGGGATAAGATAATTTTGACAGATTTGAGCAGGTTTATGCCGCCCTTTTCCTTGACAAAGGGCGCTATTTCGCCCTATAGTTTCTAGGCTGAAAAGGCTTTCATATCATCCCAACCCCTGCCTCATAGAGATCTCGTAGAAGGCCATGACCACCAGCCGCAGATTTTTTTCGAGAAGAGAGGAGGATCATTTATGGCAGAGCATGTTTTTACAAGCTGTACACAAGGCGGCCCGGTATTTGTTCACGTCAAGGAGGGGAAAATCATTCGTGTCAGGCCGATTGTTTTTGGTGAAAATGAAGATGTACCTACCTGGGCAATAGAGGCCGAAGGCAGGACCTTTTCAGCACCCAGGAAGGTTGCCCTCGCGCCCTACGTCTTAACCCAGAGGGCAAGGACTTATTCCGAGAACAGGATCAAATACCCCCTTAGAAGGGTTGATTTCGACCCCAATGGTGAGAGACACACGGAAACAAGGGGCAAGTCCGGATATAGGCGAATAAGCTGGGATGAGGCCTTGGACATCGTTGCCGGTGAGATGAAGAGGGTGAGAACGACCTATGGTCCGGAAGCCATCCTGTCGAGGTGTTCCTCTCACCATGAATGGGGGAATGTGGGCTACAAATTCAGGACATGGGGCAGATTCTTCCATTTACTCGGATTTACCGATATCTTTGATAACCCGGACAGTTGGGAGGCCTGGCTATGGGGAGCGGCCCATACCTATGGCTTTTATTGGAATTTGGGTGTGGTGGAACAATATGACCTGCTGGAGGATACCTTAAAGAACACTGATTTGATCATACAGTGGAGCAACGATCCTGACGCGACCTACGGGGTTTATGGCGGACAGGAATCGGCCATTTGGCGTCTCTGGCTCAAGGAGCTGGGAAAGAAACAGATCTATATTGATCCCTACTGTAACAGTACGGCCGTGACCAATGCGGATAAATGGATTGCCTTCAGGCCGGGCACGGGCGCCGCTCTGGCTTTGGCAATAGCCTATGTCTGGATTGAAGAGGGCACATACGATAAAGATTATGTCGCCACACATACCTTTGGCTTTGAAGAATTCAGGAAGTACGTGACAGGGGAGGAAGACGGAGAAACCAAGACGCCCATGTGGGCGGAGGAAATATCCGGCGTTGATAAACGTACCATAAAGGCACTGGCCAGAGAGTGGGCCTCAAAGAGAACGGCGGTTGGGACCGGCACCCGAGGCGTCTGGGGAGGCGCCTGCAGAGAGGCCTATGCGACCGAATTTGCAAGACTGGTGGTGTTGCTTCAGGCCATGCAGGGTCTCGGCAAACCAGGGGTTAGCCTCTGGGGGACGACTACTGGGCCCCCATTTAACGCTGAATTTGAATTCCCCGGTTATGCTGCCGATGGCTATGGGATGAATAATTTAGCCGAGAAAGCCGCTGTCAACCCGGTGACCCAGCGCATATACCGTTTAATCCTTCCCGAGGCCATTTTGAGTCCACCAATCCACTGGGTGGGCGAAGGATTCTGTGGTGATTCTCTGGAACAACAGTTCAAGCCCTATACCTATCCTGAACCAGGTCGTTCCGAGGTAAAGATGTTTTATCGCTATGGGGGCTCCTATATAGCGACGATGACTGAGACCAACAGATATGTGAAGATGTACCAGAGCCCAAAGCTGGAGTTTGTGGTTAATCAAGACTGCTGGTGGTGTACCGAAACCCGCTTCGCTGACATCATTCTGCCTGCCTGCACCAACTTCGAGCGGAATGATATTGGTGAATGGGCAAGCTCCGGAGGTTATTCTCACAACAGCTCTGATGTGTGTAACCACAGGATCATTGTCTATCAGCAGAAATGTATTGAGCCCCTTTACGAATCAAAGTCTGACTACCGGATTTTTTCGGAGCTTGCTGAAAGAATGGGCATTAAGGAAGATTTCACCGAAGGGAACACTGAAGAAGACTGGATCGAAAAGATGTTCTTTGCCACCGACCTGCCGAAGTATATACCCTTTGAAGATTTTAAGGAGAAGGGGTACTTTGTGGTTCCCATCCCGGAAGATTACAAGCCCACCCCGGGGCTTCGGTGGTTCTATGAAGGTAGAGAATGCGATACCCCTGACCGCTTTAATCCCAAACGGGGCACGGAAAAGGCCAAAGAGCTGGGAACATACAGCGGCAAGATAGAGTTTGTCTCCCAGAGCCTGCAGAGCCATTTCCCCGATGATGAGGAAAGGCCGCCAATGCCGCGGTACATCCCAAGCTGGGAAGGGCATACATCAGAGCTGGCGAAAAAATACCCCCTGCAACTGCTCACGCCACATCCCAGATTCTCTTTCCACACCCATCATGACAATAAGGTGCCCTGGCTGGGAGATATCCCGGGTCATCGCGTATCAAAAGAGGGCTATGAATGGCAGCCTGTCCGTATTCACCCTGAGGACGCGGAGGAGAGAGGATTAAAACAGGGGGACATCATCAAGATGTATAATGACCGCGGTGCGGTGCTGTGCATTGCTCAGATTACCGAGAGGATTAAACCAGGGGTGGTTCACTCTTATGAATCATCGGCGAAATATGACCCGCTGGAGCCGGGAAAGCCGGGTAGTATAGACAGGGGTGGCTGTGTCAATCTATTGACCCCTTCCCGGATGATATCGAAGAATGCCCCTGGGATGGCGCCTAACTCCTGCCTTGTGGAAATAACAAAATGGGAGGGATAGAAACAATGGCCAAATACGGTATGGTGATAGATATCACGAGATGCAACGGCTGCTATAACTGTTTTCTGGCATGCAGAGACGAATATTGCGGGAATGACTATCCTCCCTACGCCGCTGCCCAACCCTATAACGGACATTTCTGGATGCGGTTAATCGAGAAAGAGAGGGGGAGGTATCCAAAAGTAAAAGTGGCCTATACAGCCGTACCATGCATGCAATGCGAGAACGCACCATGCCTTCAGGCAGCATCAAATCATGCGGTTTATAGGAGGCCTGACGGCATCATCATCATCGACCCTGAAAAAGCCGTAGGGCGGAAAGAAGTCGTCTCAGCATGTCCCTACAGGGTCATATTCTGGAACGAGGAGAAAAAACTTCCCCAGAAATGCACCTTCTGTGCCCACCTGCTGGATAGGGGATGGAAGGAACCCAGGTGTGTTGAGGCATGTCCTACCAATGCCTTAATCTTTGGAGACCTTGAAGACCCTGATAGTCAAATATCAAAGGCTGTGGCTGCGCAGGATTTGGAGGACCTTCATCCCGAATACGGACTAAAGACAAACGTACACTATATTGGTCTGCCGAAGAGGTTTATTGCCGGTTCGGTGGTATGCGCTGATAATGAGGATGAGTGGGCAGCGAATGTCGATGTCACTCTGATAGATAAGACGGCAAAGAAAGCCCTTAGGACCGATAATTTCGGAGACTTTGAGTTTGAAGGGCTTCAGCCGGAGACCGATTACGTCATAAAGATTGAGAATAAGGGATATGCTCCCAAGGAACTTCACGTACGGACGAAAACGGACGTATTCTTGGGAGAAATCCTATTAACCCCGCTGGTTGCATAACTGAGGACTAATGAGGGCTCTTTAAAGCGGTTCGGGTTTGACGTGAACCCATCATACCTTGGCGAACCTCTGAACCCCTATGATGTGCCTTGCGGACCCTGCCTCCGTCTTGGGGAGAGGATCTCAAAACCGATTTTTTCCTGAAGGGTTCCCATGATCCCCTTGGGCGCCACCAGGATCACCACGATGGCGATCGCACCGAGAATCAGGAGAGACTGACCGACACATATTCAGACAGCCACTGGGAAAGCAGCACATAGATGAATGCCCCCACGATCGGTCCCTCTATGGTCTGTGATAAGAAGTCCCTTTTTGTGAGCCGGACTATAGGGGATTGTGCCTTGTGTGTCAATGGAAAAGTCGCCTTATCATGTAGCGGTCTTTCTTTTTAGGCCGACATTAGATCGAAAGGTTAAGGCATGCGCATGTTTGGAATGTGGGTACAAAACCATTTATTCGTGGATAAGGCGACAATTGGGTGGAAAAAGGTCATATGTCTCCCTTTAACTCACCTGTTGTTTTGAAAAATCAGCCGGTGTAGACCTCTGGATACTGAGGGTCTGCATAAAGCCACTTATCAGACGCTGGGAGCTGGGAGAATGCCTCCGGCTCATATGGGCCTACGCCCCCCGGTGGGAGTCGTCTAATAGCAGGGTTGAGCTGAAGAGACATCGCCATTGAAATGGATGGATTTTTGGCCTGAAATATCTCAAGCGAATCCCTTCGCAAAGCAGGTCACTAAAAAATATCACATGCTTTTTGGGCCTTTGAAATGTGGTGATTACTCCAACGTACATGGCATTCGGGCGATCCTGAGATATCCAAACCATATTGGCAATGAGGACGTAATTTCCATGGGTGTGCTCGTGGCAACTTATCTCAGGTAATGTTTTATTTCTCCCCTTCGACTTTTTAATGCTTGAAAATGTCCAACGTCAAAGAGCATTTCTCCTCACTTTCGGGTCAAGAAAGCAGTCTTCTGAAAATGATTGTGTCAGGAGTTTTTAATGAGGGAGTATGGTCTCGTAGAACAGAAATTATTAATTATTTTAAATTTTATCTGCGAAAAATTATGGCTTTAAATAACTATTTATGATATTTGTCATTTTAGGGTATATAAAGTTTGTTTATTATGTTTAATTTAGCATAAAAATCCAACATATTGTGGTCATTTTTTTCTTGACACACAATATATGTTAAACTATCATTTAAAAAAATTGGTTTTGATCTTGTAAAATTGTTGATTTTCCAAAATAGAATTAGATCAATTTTGTAGTCATATCAAAAAGTTAAAATTTTTCAACTCCACTTTTCTCTTTATTTTATCCTTTAGGTGGTTTTTTAATAATTCATAAGAATCGGCATTAACACATTTATGAGGTATGCTATGGAAGATAAGAAAAATCTATATGTGTCAGACTTCATAACAGGTCTCCTTGCCGCTCTAACATTAGAAGAGGTTTCTGTCCTATCTCTTCGTAAACATCGACTAGATATTGCCATAGAGAAATTAAATGACGATCTTGAAAAAGAAGCCACGCTGGAGAATTTAAAGATTCGCTTTCATATTCAAACTCATCCTATTCATCGGGATTCTTCTATTATACAGGAAGCTCTATATGAAGCAGCTCAACGTGATTTAGTGAGTTTAGATAATCCTGAATTCCAAGATGTTAGACTTAAAATATCTATTGAAGAAGCTCCATTATATCTTAATAGTGTCCTAGGATCTCCTGAAATGTATAAACGCCTTGCAAAAAGATTTATACAATACTATCGAGATATTCCCATTCAACAACTGAGTCATTATATCTCTTTGAGACACTAATCTTCGCATTATAAAATCAAGAATATTGTGGAGACCATAGTATTTCAATATAAAAGAAGGATTGAGGAATTTGCTGAAAGAATTTTAAGATCTTATATTGAAAAGGTAGAAAGACGACAGCCTCCTCCTCGCGCAGTCAAAGAAATAAATGATACAGTATGGCAAACAATCGTCTTATTACCATTTGAAGTTATAATACTTGATAGTCCTTTAATTCAGAGACTTCGATACATTCGCCAATTAGGTGTTGCTCATCTTATTTATCCCTCCTCAGGCCATACCAGATTTGAGCATAGTATAGGTGCGTTAAATCAAGCACAACGCCTTATTGACTCTTTGGAAAGAGATTCTAAAATTGACAGTGATATAAAAAAATCTGAAGAATGGAAAAATCTTCTCAGGTTGGCAGCATTGTGCCATGATGTAGGACATGGTTTTATGTCCCATGTTTCAGAAAAAGCGATCGAATCACTTAATGAAATCCAGGATCTTAAGGACGCTTTAGCAAAATTTTTTAATAAAGAGCGTTGTTTTCTGAGCGAGGCCACATCTTATTTTTTTCTTGGAAGTCCTGCGTTTAATGATCTCACCGAACTCGCAAAAAGCTTTACTAATCATCCTCTGCCTGAAAATTACAATGAACTATTAAAAAATTCAGTAATAAATAGACCTATTCACGATCGTTATCCATTATTACAGGAACTCATTTCTGGGCCATTTGATGCTGATAAATTAGATTATATGACTCGGGATGCTCATATGTGTGGAATTCCTATTGTCACTGATATTCCTAGGCTTGTTCAGAAGGTTAGACTCGTAGAGGTGGGAAAAGATAAGTTACCAACGGAGATATCATGTAATGTTAAAGGAGAACATCCAAGTTATTTCGTTCAAGGAATTGCGCTTTCTGGTGCCAGGACATTAGATGAATTAATGATAGGCCGCACTCTTTTATTTGACAAAGTTTATCGACACCAAAAAGTCCGAGCGGTGGAAACAATGGTAACAAATATCATTTCGGCGATTGTTCCATTTATTTATGACAGAATTTCAATTTTACCTTTATTGCTCAATGATGATGATGTCTTAGATTTAAATAAAAAACATTTGGAAGAGAAGCTAAATATTGAGATTCCAGAGGAACAATGGGCGAAAATATCTCCTATTGTAGACTTGAGCAATCGGATTAGAGAACGTGACCTATTCGTACGTTCCTACTCTTTTTCTCACAACTTACCTAGAGATCCTCTTAAAGAGGATCCAATGCATAAGTTTGGTCTTGAAGAACTGAGACGACATATCTCAAATCCAGAAGAAAGGATAAGGATACTGGAATCAATAATAACTTATGTGAGGAAAATGAAAGAATTGATTCCGGATGAAATAGCCCCAGAAATTTCAAGTGAAAATATTGATTTTTATATAACACTTGATATGCCAGCACCCCCAGATCAGATTAGTGAAATTGCTCGGGCATATCTTGTTACTGGGGAAGAAGAATTAATTCACTTTCGAGAGGATTTTGCAGAATCTTCAGGGTGGAGCAATGCCTACCCACTTACCAGAGATTTAGGGTATGTATTCTCGATTAGAAGGTTAGCCCCGGCTGTTTTTCTGGCTTGTGAGCTTACTTTCCGTGAGCGATATAATATAAGAACTCCAGCCAGTGCAATTTATTATTCAAAAATACATAAAGGAAGTTTAAATAATTTAAGATATAAACTCACAGAAAAAGGATTTTATAAAGACCACCCTAACGATCTGAAAGCTGTGCCTGAACGTCTTAACAAGGCAGATATAGATAATATTATTAACGAGATCGTGAATAAGCTTAGCATATTTGAAGGATACTGCGATGGCGATAAATTTTCTCGCCGAACCGTGCGTGTGAATAGTGAGCGAGTTAAAATGTTCCTACAGCAATTCGTATCTGATGAGGAAGTCGAGGCGGTGCTTTCAATTATGCGTGGAATTAAAGTAATATCTCGATCAGATATTCACAATGCAATACATCAATTTATCAATAACAATCAAGATTTCAAAAGAGCATATGTTTGTCCTATTGGTAGCCCTAAAGATAGTTCCAATATCTGGACTTATTATGCTGAAGATTTGGCTTTAAAATATAAGGATCATCTCCAGATTAGTTGATAAAAATAAGGGGAATATGTAGTGATTTCA